>NZ_VPCH01000057.1:0-19966 GCF_013418285.1 Acinetobacter sp. YH12152 | reverse complement strand
AGAGGAATTGCCACAAGATACGATAAGCTAAAACGTAACTATCAAAGCGCTGTTGCTTTAGCTTGTATATTTATATGGTTGCCTCTTTAGCTCAATTTATCGGCTGTAAATGTCAACACACCCTATTTATCCGAAGAAATTAACCCGTCCAGTTCTTACATCATACACTGCACCAACAATCGCCACTTTACCTTCTTGCACCAATTGCTGTAGCACTTCACTATTTTGCAAAATATAGCGGATGTTGTAATGCACATTCATTTGCGTCACTTGCTCTAAAAATGCCGGACTCAGCGTTTGTGGTTGCATCAATTCGGCAACACGCGATACAGACTCATTGAGTGGCCCCAGCACATATTGAATATGCGGCATACGCGTCAGGCTCTGTATCGATTGACCAGCTAAATACAACTGACAAGCACTGCTAACCGCACCACAGTCCGTATGACCAAGCACTACGATCACTTTGGCGCCTTTGGCTTCGCAGGCAAATTCCAATGAACCCAAAACTTTTTGCCCCGCGACATTCCCCGCTATGCGCAAACTAAATAAATCACCAATTCCAACATCAAAAATCATTTCAGTCGGCGCACGAGAATCCATACAACCTAACACTGCCGCAATCGGATGCTGCCCTTCTTCTGCGGTCACCCGCAGTTGACGATAGATATCTCGTTGCAAACGCTCATTTTGTACAAAACGTTTATTGCCTGCTTTGAGCAAAGCGAGCACGGCCTCTGGCGTCAAACGTTGCTGTAAAGCTGCGGTACTGATATCTATATCTAATGCCGCCTCCTGCGCATCGGCATAGTGTGCCTTGAAACCAATCAACTGTACTTGCACTTTACGCTGCACAGCCTTTTCCTGTTGGTACTCTTGAATGAGTTGGAAAATATCAGCATCCATATCACTCACATGTGTGGCATCAATCACCACTTGTTCACCGCGATGGATATGTTCCAATGCCGAGATTAATGCCGACCGGTTGAGAAAACTGACTTGTGAAGGCAATTCAATCCGTGTAATCACCCCATGTAAATGATGCTCTTTATACACCTTCAGCCCCTTATTAAAATTGGCGTATAAAATGAAGGCCGCACTACTGGCTAAACCAATCAAGATTCCGAGCAATAAGTCTGTGAATAAAATCGCCAATAAGGTAATAATAAAAGGAATAAATTGTTTCCAACCTTTTAAATACAGCTGTTTAAACAATTTGGGATGTGTCAGTTTAAAACCTGTGAGGATTAAAATTGCAGCTAATGCTGAAAGCGGAATCATGTTCATCAAAGGCACTAAACACAGCACGGCAAACAAGAGCAACACGCCATGAAAGATAGCAGAACATTTACTTTTAACTCCGGCACTGGCATTGACCGAACTACGGACAATTACTGAAGTTAGCGGCATCCCGCCTATAGCGCCCGAAACGACATTACCGATGCCTTGCGCCCATAACTCTCGATTGGGGGGGTGAAGAGCGCTTATGCGGATCTAATTTATCTGCTGCTTCTAAATTTAATAAAGTTTCTAATGACGCCACAACCGCCAAAGTGATAGCACCCGTGTAAATCAGTGGATTATTTAAAGCGGTCCAATCTGGAAAGATCATCACATTTTGTAGTTGATCCCAAAGATTTGGAAGTTGGATGAGGTTCGATGGATGAACTGCATAAGACGAACCACTGAGTACCAACACAGCATTGCACAGTGCAGCGAGGACAACAGCAACTAAAGCAGAAGGCAGAACCCACTTTTTGCATGGGCTCTGCTCCCATAGCAACATCAGCACAAGGCTACCGATACCGATCAGAACGGCACCGATATCCCATTGCAAATCGAGCGGCTGTGACTGCCACAGCACAGACCATGAAAATTGGTTCAAGCCAAATAGATAAGGTATTTGACTCCCAATCAAGATCAGTCCGATGGCTGCCAATAAACCCAATATGACATTGTTTGGAATAAAGTTGGCAAAGAAACCGAGCCGAAATATGCCAAATCCAATATGTAAGATACCGGCAAAAACAATACACAATAAAAAGGCGGCATAGTTGCCGCCGAGTAGTTCAAGCTGTACCAAAATGACTGCTGTTAAACCTGCTGCTGGCCCTGCAACACTGATATGTGAGCCACTCAATGCTCCGACTAAAATACCACCGACAATGCCGGCAATAATGCCAGAGAGAATCGGTGCGCCAGAAGCCAATGCAATGCCTAGGCATAGCGGTAAAGCTACGAGAAATACCACTGTTCCAGATAAAAAGTCGTGAATATGAAATCGATGTCGTTCAATTTTAGATGTCATCATTTTACCGTTTATAATAAATATCAAATAATTAGATGTAAGTATGTAAAGCCTAAAGTTTGTGACCACTTTATGGCGTGACTTATATTGTCTGACAATCGAACGATTCTATAGTGTGTTTTGATACGTGATTTGTGTGATTTTTACACTTTATTGCGAAGTTTAAGATTCAGCTCATTTATCTTTGATAGGCCTTAAAAGAAATAAAAAAACCTCCCAAATGGGAGGTTTTTTATAGCGTATTGAAACCACATTGCTTCAAAAAATTATACGTCGAATCATAATATTTCTTGGGACGAGTCCAGTCACTGTCATCTACAGATGGTATATACAACACCATACCTTGTCGCGCCCGAGTCAGTAGCACTCGATATGCATTTAACAGGTATTTCTGCTTTTCAGTTTGCCTTATATTTTGCCATCGACTACCTTTAAAGGCTTGAAATTGCCAATCTTGATCAAAATAAAAATTAATATCCCATGCCACGCAACTGTAATCTATTTCCAAGCCTTGCACATCAAACTCAGTTGCAATATCTTCCAAATAATACGCAGAACGTACATCTGTATTTGAATTCAAAAACCAATCTGCAGGTGTTATTTTATTCTTTACATCAATACCTTCGGCTTTTAAACGTCTGGCACCCGAACTAGCAATAACCCCAAAGCGCTCTGAACCCTTAGCCTTTCTTTTTAACCACTGTTTAGCAACATTAAAATCACGACAAAGCAGAATAGGATAATCTTGGGACATCATATGGTAAGTTTCTTTCGCGGACTTTGCATCACCATCTAATACATGTTGAATCAAATGTGAAACTTGTTCGCTGCGAAATGACCGGACAGAAACAGCAAGATGTAAATCTTCCTCATTTTTTCCATTTTTTTGAACCCAGAATTGTTGTTTAGGATCAGTTAAATAGACTTTATCCTGCAAAATTTTGTTAGAAAAGTAGATCTTCCATTTCGGGTATTTATGTTCTAATGCTGATAGCCATTCAGAAACACCTGCTTCTCCAGTGTTAATCTCCTGCCCACCACCAATCAGGCAAACAACGACACACCAATCAGCGTGGCGATCCATAACACTAATGAGAAACTCTGGTTCAGACATCGAAAAATTATCAATACCTTTTTTCTGTTTCATAAAGTTTGAAACCTGATCCTTTTGCCAGGCCCTTTGAGCTTCATCAAAAATAACGACTTTTTCGATTGGCACCTCATTTGATTTCAAATAATGATCTCTAAAATGATGAATATTTTGTATAAAGGCTTTGGCTTCACGTTCTGCCTCAGATCGCGTCTTTTTTTCTGTTTGTTGCTTAGCAAGTTCCACGGTATTTCGAACCAATGCTTCACGTAAAACATCAACTAAAGGACCATTCCCAGATAAAAATACAGAATGTTCTTGTTCATTTGTTTTTAAACGCTGGTTCGCAATATTAAGACCGGCCAATGTCTTTCCTGCACCAGGTACACCCGTTAAAAAACAAATCGTTTTTTTATTTGTTAATTTTGCATCTTCAATAATTTGTTCGATTTTTTTCGAAGTGATCGCTAAATTTTTTGCACCGGCATCACTTCTAGAAATTTCATCCACTGTATGACCTTGATATAACGCCTGAGCTGCTTCAATAATTGTGGGTGTTGGTTTATATCGAGACTCAACCCACTGTTTGATATTAAGTTGCGTAAGACCTGCAAATTGATCAAGCGCTTGTTCGATTACAATCCGTAAATTATGGGTGTTACAGCATAAAGTATCTTGATAAGTGGATACCGCTGACCATGACTGTTCACAACTTTGAGCTTGGGTTGAAATTAAAAGTGGTATGACCTTTTGCTGATGACTACCTTCATGAAAATTCAACAAATCCAAACAATAATCTATGACCTGAGTCTTAGCATATTGTGGGTAACTCTTTTCACCTACTTTAAATTCAATAACAAAAATTAAATTACGTATCAAAAGAATGTTATCTACGCGCTTACCCATCCGTGGAATAGAGAATTCAAAAAAGATTTCTCCCTCATCTAAAAAATCCAACTGTTGTTTTAAAATCTCAATTTGTTTTAACCAAGCGTTCTTTTGTAAATCTTCCAATGCAAATTCATGCTGTAGTGCCAAAGCCCCCATAATTTCTTGTTCATTTGTATGTATGAATTGTTGCACTGAACCCTGATAATAACTACGTAACATTATGGTCTTCTAAGTTTATTTAAGCTTTGATTGTTTTAATCTTATATAAAAAAACCTCCCAAATGGGAGGTTTTTTTAACAGTTAAAGATTACTTCGAACCTTTAATCCCTGCTTGTAATAACAACGCACCTAAACCACCAATTTTATTTTCTTGTGGTTTCGCTGCTTGAGGTTTTTTATGACCTTGTGGGCGGTCGCCTTGCGGACGGGCATGCTGTGGACGTTTCGCATGTGGCTTACGCTCACCACGTTGTTCTTGCTGCGCATTGTCACGACGTGGTTGACGTTGTGGTTTCGCTGCAGCAGCACCTTCTGCACGCATAGACAAGTTGACACGGTTACGTTCAACATCGACATTTAGTACACGAACTTGAACGATTTGACCTGGTTTCACGACTTTGTGCGGATCTGCAACAAATTCATTTGCAAGTTCAGAAATATGCACTAAACCGTCTTGGTGTACACCCACATCCACGAATGCACCGAAGTTCGTCACATTCGTAACCACACCTTCAAGCTGTAAGCCTTCAGTCAATTGACCAACTTCAGTGATGTCTTCACGGAATTTAGCCGTGCGGAACTCTGGACGCGGGTCACGACCTGGTTTCTCAAGTTCAGATAAAACGTCCTGAATCGTTGGCAAACCAAATTGATCATTTACAAATGCTGCTGCATCGACCTGACGAATAATTTCAGTATTACCAATAATATCTTTGACTGTGGTTGCTTTCGCTGCCACAATTTTTTCTACTAAACCATAAGATTCAGGGTGAACTGCAGATGCATCCAATGGTTCAGAACCATCCTGAATACGTAAGAAACCTGCTGCTTGTTCAAAGGTCCGCTCGCCTAAACGAGGTACTTTCTTCAAACTTTGACGGTTATCAAAACGACCATTTTCTTTGCGGAATTCAACGATTTGCTGTGCAATCGATTTGTTTAGACCCGCGATATAACCCAAAATAGCAGATGATGCTGTGTTGACATCGACACCTACTGAGTTCACACAGTCTTCCACAACCGCTTCTAGCGTTTTTGCCAAACCGGTTTGGTTCACATCATGTTGATATTGACCCACACCAATCGATTTCGGATCAATTTTCACAAGCTCCGCCAATGGATCTTGTAAACGACGTGCAATCGACACAGCACCGCGAATTGAAACATCCAACTCTGGAAGCTCTTGTGACGCCAATTCAGATGCAGAGTAAACCGACGCACCTGCTTCAGATACTGACACACGAATCAAGTTCAAGTCTGTATTTGCTGCCATCATTTCAGCCACAACAGCTTCAGTTTCACGGCTTGCAGTACCATTACCAATCGCAATTAATTCAACATTGAATTCGCGGCAAAGGCGCGCAAGTTCAGCAACTGAACCAGCTTTGTCTTCTTTCGGAGCAAATGGGTAAATCGTGCTGTGTGCAAGAACATCACCTGATGCATTGACAACAGCCAATTTCACACCCGTACGGATGCCAGGGTCTACACCCAATGTGCAACGTGCGCCTGCAGGAGCAGAAAGTAATAAATGACGTAGGTTTTCAGCAAAGACATCCATCGCTTCAGCTTCAGCAGCCAAACGTTTTTCAGTCAATAATGAATGTTCAATCGCAGGACGAACTTTACCGAGCCAGAATAATTTTGCAGTTTGTTTTAAGAAATCTGCACGTGCTTGTGGTTGTGCTGTTTCTAAATTGTATTCAGTATCAATACGAGCCAATGGTGCATCATCTTCACCATCGACTTTTAAGCCCAAGACATTTTCTTGACGGCCACGGAGCATCGCCAATAAACGGTGTGAAGGGACTTTATTTAAGCTTTCAGAGAAATCAAAGTAATCACGGAATTTTTTACCGACTTCTTTTTTCTCATCGCTTGCAACTAAACTTTTCAACACTGCAGTTTTCGCAAATGTCGCTTTTAGCTCAGTAGTTAATGCAATATTTTGTGCCCAGTCATCAATTAAAATGTGTTGAATCGCATCTAATTGGCTTTCAACATCAGCATAATCTTCATGACTAAAACCAACTAAAGCTTCGGTTGGGTCTACCGCTTCATTAAAGATTTTTTCAGCGATTGGGCCTAAACCCGCTTCTTTTGCTTTAAATGATTTACTGGTACGTTTTGGACGATACGGCGCGTAAATCTCTTCTAAAGCATTTTTAGTTTCTGCTGCATTCACGCGAGCAAGTAAGTCATCAGATAACTTGTTTTGTTCTTTTAGAGATTCGATTACCTTTTCACGGCGCTCAAATAAATCACGCAGGTAAGTCAGACGTGTATCGAGCTGACGTAATTGAGTATCGTCCAGACCTTGCGTCACTTCTTTACGGTAACGTGCGATAAATGGAACACTGGCACCTTCATCAATGAGCTTGATGGCAGCTTCAATTTGATTTGGACGTACGGCAATTTCTTTTGCCAACTGCTGAACTAAGTCAGTCATCGTATTAGATCCCTGCAAGGATAAGTTCTAAAAGCCATGATTATAAAGACCAAGACCATAAAATCCACAATTGTTTTTATAAATTTATTCGTGGTTTTTAATGCCAATTCATCTCAAATACACATTTTTTTACGAAACTGACTATGAAACAACAAATTAGCGAGACTTAGACAAGCAAACTGATTCGAACAACATGTATACATTTGGTATCTATGTCTTGATTTTAACTGCAATATTTGTTGCTTTAGAGCATAGTAAATTTATATAAATGAATCGTATACTCAAGTGAAATCGACTTTTTGTTTACGATGACAATAAAGAATAAGGAGCACGTCATGAGTTTAGTTGTACCTGCTGAAAAAACAGATGCCGTACAAGCCGAAACCGACCGAGTCGAACGCATTCTGGTTGTCGATGATGATGTGCGTCTACGCACCCTCTTACAACGCTTCCTAGAAGATAAAGGTTTTGTTGTCAAAACCGCACATGATGCGACTCAGATGGATCGTCTGTTGCAGCGGGAACTCTTTTCCCTGATTGTGCTCGACTTTATGTTGCCTGTTGAAGATGGCTTGAGTATTTGCCGCCGTCTGCGCCAATCTAGCATCGACACCCCGATCATTATGCTGACCGCTCGTGGTAGCGATTCAGACCGTATTGCTGGACTTGAAGCCGGTGCAGATGACTATTTACCAAAACCATTTAACCCGAATGAGCTATTAGCTCGTATTCGTGCAGTACTACGTCGCCAAGTGCGTGAAGTTCCGGGCGCACCAAGCCAACAAATGGAAGTGGTGTCTTTTGGTCCTTGGTCACTCGACCTATCTACACGTACCTTAACCCGTGAAGGTCAAGTCGTCACATTAACAACGGGTGAATTTGCCGTACTCAAAGCATTAGTTCAACACCCACGTGAACCACTGACACGCGACAAGTTAATGAATCTTGCTCGTGGTCGTGAATGGGGTGCTATGGAACGTTCAATTGACGTTCAGGTTTCTCGCCTACGTCGTTTGGTTGAAGAAAACCCAGCACGTGCGCGCTATATTCAAACCGTTTGGGGCGTAGGTTATGTCTTTGTTCCAGATGGTGCTGAATAAGCCATAAAATAAGACCTGAGAATCGAGTCACCGTACCTCATGTCCGGAAATACCATTCGCTGCTGTCTGAGCCACTTGAAATTGAATGAATAAAAGTAATGTGTGCGAGTTCAGCGAATGGCAAAAATTTTGGTTACTTTTTTAAAAAGTAACATAACGAACTCCTCCCGAAGAACGTTCCAGCAGTAAGATTCCATCGCAAAGAATAAAAACTGCCTTTCAAAAAATTTGCTTAAAGGATTCTGCGTGAAACTCGAACCCATCGACCCACAGGAATTTACCGACTACGTTACCTACTCCGAAAAAAAACGGACACCTTGGGAACGCTTCCTCGATAAAATCAAACCCCGCTCTGCAGCCATGCGGACCACCGTATTGGTCTTATTTGTGGTGTTTTTTAGCCTGTTTATGTCCTTATGGTTCTTTTGGCGCACACTCTATTTACCCGAAATTCAACAACATGCTCGTTACCTCGCGGTCGAACTTGAAATCATTAACAATCCTGATTTACGGATTTTTCATAACAATGCCGAAGTAGATGTCGACGACTGGATGCGCAACCGTGTCGGGATCGAATATGTGACCGATCCGAAAGAATTCCCCAATGTCAAAGACAAAGTGATTGCAGAGTTCTTTACCAATCAAATTGAAAAGAAACTGGCCAAAGAAATGCGCATTGATAATGCGACCGTGTATTTCCAATTTAAACCTGACCCACGCATCTGGATTCAAACTCCAGAAATGAATGGAAACTGGGTTCGCGAGCCTTTAAAAACCTATGCCAACTATAGCGCAGAGCTGATTTTAGGTTGGTTATTGGGTATTCCGCTGATTGCTGGCATCATTATCTTAACCTTGGTTCGTCAGCTCAACCGTCCACTAAAACGTTTACAAGATGCGGCAAACAACTATAGTAAACACGGCACTGCACCTTATTTAGAAACCAACCATGGGCCACAAGAAATCCGTGAAGTAAACCAAGCCTTTAACCACATGGTCTACACGCTGGAACAAACTGAACGTGATCGTCGTATCATGTTGGCCGGTATTTCCCACGATTTGCGTACTCCGCTGACCCGTATTCGACTCAGCGCAGAAATGATGCCTGATGATGACTTCCTAAAAGAAGGTCTGATTTACGATGTTGAAGATATGGATGCGATTCTGAATCAGTTCATTTCGTATATGCGAGATGGTTCAGATGAAGTTCCGCAAGATACTGATTTAAATGCGCTATTGCAGGAATTAGTGATTCAATTTAAACCTTTAGATATTCGCTTTGAACCTCAAGACTTACCGATTATTCAAGCACGTAGCCTGTCCTTAAAACGATTAATAGGCAACTTAATCAATAACTCAAAACGCTATGGTGCCGAGCCGATTGAACTGTCTACCGAATATGAAGGTGACCATATTCAAATTCGCGTTGCCGATAATGGCGAAGGGATTCCTGAAGACCAAATTGAAGACCTGATGCAACCTTTTGTACGTGGTAATGATGCACGTACCATTCAAGGCAGTGGACTCGGTTTAGCCATTGTAAAACGTATTGTGGATATTCACGAAGGTCAACTTTCAATTCACAATCGAGCAGAAGGTGGACTCGAAGCGATCATTTCTTTACCACTGCAAAAACTCGAAAATGATGAAATATTAAACAACAGCCCATTGGAAAAAATTAAGCAAAGTTTAACTGAACGCTTTTAACAAGCGTTCAAAAAAGCAACGAACAGTTTTGTTTAAGCTTTAACCATTGATATTTTTAACCTTATTATTCAGTGGCTTAAAAATCATAATAAAATCTTATACCCACATTTTTTCAAAAAATTAGACCTTAGCCTAACAGGTATGCAAAATGGCTTTTTTGATCGGTACAATCCGTATCAGTTTTGAGAATTTCACGAGAGTATATGATGTCTTTAGATCGCATCCGTTTAGCTGCCCTTCACGACAAAGTTATCAGCGCAGAAAAAGCTGCTGAATTCATTCAGGATGGTATGACGGTAGGTATGAGTGGTTTCACACGCGCAGGTGAAGCGAAAGCTGTACCTTTAGCGTTGGTTCAACAGGCTCATGCTAATCCTCTTAAAATTACCCTAATTACTGGCGCGAGCTTGGGTAACGATTTGGACAAAAAATTGACTGAAGCAGGTGTTCTTGCTCGTCGTTTACCGTTCCAAGTAGACAACACATTACGTAAAGCCATCAATAAAGGCGAAGTGATGTTCATCGATCAGCATTTGTCTGAAACAGTTGAACAAATGCGTAACCTTCAGCTTAAAAAGCCTGATGTGGCAATTATTGAAGCTGTTGCGATCACTGAAGATGGTGGCATCATTCCTACAACGTCTGTAGGTAACTCTGCAAGCTTCGCAATTTTTGCTGAAAAAGTGATTGTTGAAATCAACACCAACTTAAGCCCAGCATTCGAAGGCTTACACGATATTTATATCCCAACATATCGTCCAACACGTCAAGCGATTCCATTGACTCATGTTGACGAACGTATTGGTACACATGCAATCAACATCGATCCTTCAAAAATCGTAGGTATCGTATTTAACAACGAATTGCATGACTCTCCATCTACAGTGACTGCACCTGATGATGAAACTCAAGGTATTGCTAACCACCTTATCGCTTTCTTTGAAAAAGAAGTAGAAGAAGGTCGTTTACCGAAAAACCTTGGTCCATTACAAGCAGGTATCGGTTCAATTGCAAACGCAGTATTGACTGGTCTTAAAGATTCGAACTTTGAAGACTTGATCATGTACTCTGAAGTACTTCAAGACTGTACATTTGAATTGATCGACGCAGGCAAAATGAAATTTGCTTCAGGTTCTTCTATTACGCTTTCTGCTAAATATGGCGAAAAAGTATTTAATAACCTTGAACAATACAAAGACAAACTTGTATTACGTCCACAAGAAATTTCTAACCATCCAGAACTTGTACGTCGTTTAGGTATCATCGGTATCAACACTGCGCTTGAGTTTGATATCTACGGTAACGTGAACTCAACTCACGTTTGCGGTACAAAAATGATGAACGGTATCGGTGGTTCAGGTGACTTCGCACGTAATGCACACTTGGCGATCTTCGTGACTAAATCAATTGCAAAAGGCGGCGACATTTCTTCTGTTGTTCCATTTGCTTCTCACATTGACCATGCTGAACACGACGTTGACATCTTAGTTACTGAACAAGGTCTTGCTGACTTACGTGGTCTTGCTCCACGTGAACGTGCTCGTGCAGTAATCGACAACTGTGCTCACCCTATGTACCGTGATGCGCTAAATGATTACTTCGACCGTGCATGTGCGAAAGGTGGTCAAACACCTCACCTTCTACGTGAAGCATTGTCTTGGCACATCAACTTCGAAGAGAACGGCTACATGTTAGCTGCTCAACCTGAAGTGAAAACTGCTTAATTGACAGTGAATAAAAAAACGCTCTTCGGAGCGTTTTTTTATGGCTTTTATTTTTCAATATGACTTATCAAGTCTGCAAAACTCGACTAATCTAGATTGGTCAAAATACATGCTAAAACAAAAATTATGTTTATTATCCGCCCCTATCTCGAATCTGATTTAGATGATGTGATTGCACTTTGGGAACTGTGTGATCTGACCCGTTCATGGAATAACCCTGAAATTGATATATTTCGAAAATTGGCTCAACGTGATCAATTATTTTTATTGGCTGTCAAAGATGATCAATTGATCGCAACTGTGATGGGTGGCTATGATGGACATCGAGGCTGGGTCAATTATCTCGCCGTACATCCACATTTTCAGCGAAATGGTGTCGCTACTGCCCTCATTCAGCAATTAGAAAAACGCTTAATTGCTTTAGGCTGTCCAAAACTTCAATTACTGATTCGCGAAGACAACATTGACGTACAAAATTTTTATGAACAATTGGGCTATGAAGAGGTTGAAGTGATTTGTTTGGGTAAACGTTTAATCACGGATTAGTGGCCAGACAAATCTTCGGTCAAGCCTTGTATCAACATCAAAAAAATTCGACATTGCGCCATCGAAACAAAAATGGATTGCATTGCTTGGCTTTAAATTTTAGGATTTGCCCCCATCATTTTCCCAGAACATAGAAAAGAGATTTCCCATGCGTGTAGATATCTGGTCAGACGTGGTTTGCCCATTTTGTTATATTGCGAAAAAACGCCTTGAAGCTGCTGCCGAAGAATCGGGTGTAGAACTTGAAGTGTTTTGGCATAGCTATCAACTTGATGCAGATGCGCCCGCTCGCCTAGAAATTTCCAATACTGAACGTCTGGCTCAAAAATATGGCCGTAGTATTGAAGAAGTTGAAGAAATGCAGCGCAATATTGCCGAAATGGCAAAAGCTGAAGGTATTGAATTTAACTGGCAAAAAGCCAATTCAGGCAATACTTTCAACGCGCACCGCTTGATTCATCTTGCACAAAGCAAAGGTCTCGGTAGTGAAGCCAAAGAAGCGTTCTTCTATAGCTATATGACGCAAGGCTTGGCCATTGGTGAACGTGAAACCATAGAAGATGTTGCATCTCGTATTGGTCTAAACCCTGTTGAAGTTGATGACTTATTAGACTCAGATGAATTTGCCGATTTCGTTAAATACGACGAAGAAGTAGCACGCGACCAACTTAAAGTCACCGGTGTACCGTTTTTTGTCTTTGAGCAACGTATTGCATTAGCTGGCGCTCAACCGAAAGACGTGTTTAAACAAGTGATGGACAAAGCTGCGGAACTTCCTGAACTTGCTCCTACACCTGTATGTAATGATGAAAGCTGTGAAACGCCTGAAAAATAATTCAGCGTGTTCAAACAAAAATCCCCGAACTTCGGGGATTTTTTATGATCAGTTTTTAACATCAATAAAATGAAACTTATTCCACCAAGAAGCTGATTTTTAAGTTCACTCGATATTCTGCAATTTTATTGTCTTTCACCACGACTTTTTGTTCATTAATCCATGCACCCTGAACGTTTTTCACAGTTTCAGTGACTTTATTAATTCCCGTTTGAATTGCATCTTCAAAACTTTTTGTGCTACTTGCATTTACTTCAACGACTTTAGCAACAGACATTGTATTTATCCTCATTGTTATGATTTTGAATCTTCATCATATGATTAAGTCGCTTATTTTGGTTATTTTTTAAACATCAAAACAGCAAAATATTACATGTCTTACACAGGAGTGAATTCCACTTCGAGGGATTACAAACTGACCATCATTTATTACATGCTTTCTGTTTAAGCTGCGGTCGCTTCCGATTAGGCTAAAAGCTTCATTCTTCTAATGATCATGCTCGGGAGTAATGTCATGACAATTGAACCTCAAGTAACTTCTGCTGAAACCGATCTATCTACCAATACAACCCCTCAAGCAACCGCCAACGAGTCGCAAACAGGGAAGAATAGCTTTCTCTCGCGTTTTTCTCCGACCCTCAAAGGTGCTGCGATCGGTGCTGTTGCAGGCAGTATTTTGCCCGTTTTTGGCACGATCAGCGGTGCCATTATTGGTGGTATCGCAGGCAAAGTCTATGAAAAGAAATGTGCCAAACATTCATAGATTTTTCATCTTTATCTGAGTGATACAACGCTGTCACTCAGCCACCAAAAGCTCTAGAGCAATAACTCTAATAGATTGTTTTATATAAATATTAATTCATACCGTTTATCTTGCGTTGCCGAATCGATCATTTTTAATTGATTATTTTTTGATATTATTTTCACATAAATTCAAGTGATTAATTTTCTCCCTGACTCATTTTTTGAGTCACTAATGATTGATAGGAATACACAAATGAACGCAATCAAATATGCTATGGCTGTTGCTGTGATGGCGCTTTCTGCAACTGTTTCTGCACAAATCGTTTATGTACCAGATTTTCCAGTAAAAAAAGCTGTGACTGCTGAAACTGCCAATGCAGATAACAAAGCACCTGCTGCAGATACAACTAAAGTTGTAACAAACACAGAAAAAAAAGCATAATTTTTAGCTGATTTTTCCATAAAAAACCGATGGCTCCCACCATCGGTTTTTTATTTTATGTGCCTTTACTTTGGGCTTTATTCTTTACTTAACATTAAAAATGAACATCTAAAAGCGCTCGATCGCTGATGATGACTTCAAAAAAATTGATCAAACCATACCGCTATATCTTTTGCAAAACCTATCTTTAAGCTAATGATTTGGTATTATTTTTAAACAAAATGCGCATTAATTGTCATATTTAACGCTTAATTTGTAGAAGCTGACATTTATTTCCATGTTTTTTTTAATGAAATCTCTATAATCAAATGAACTAATCGACTTCTTTATTTTTAAATTTACATTGTCCTATGCAAGAACTTCAGGCACTGATACAAGGAAAAATTTCACCGCAGGTCATAGATATTGAGCACCTGATTGAATTGGCCAATACATATCGAAACCCGAATTCGGCTGAATATAAATTAGTAGAACTTGCAACCAATATTGTATTGGCTAAATATTTAGAAAAAGCACAAAAAGTCCTTTAGGAAGTGGACAAATGAATTTACAAGACAAAGTACAATTAATAAAAGAAATCCATGTACTGACCCATCAACTTGAACATCGTGCTTTGAGTTTTTATGAAACTGCGCTTTCTAAACGTCGGATTCATGAAATTTTTGCCTTATGCGATGAACCGATTTTTCAAAAGCAAATATTAAGTTATCGTGCATTAACTAAGCCACAAATGGCTGCCACTGAATTTTCCAAACAAACGCCATATTCATTGTTATTTCGTGGCTATTTTAACCATGATGCTGCACTTGAAAATGCTTTATATCAATATCCAGAGATGGGTTGGGCCTTGCTGCATGACCATGAATTAGGTTGGCAAGTGTGGATGATTCCAGCCAAACAGCGCACGGCTTTACTCAGTGAATGGGGCAATTTTAACGAATGCTATGATTGGTTAATTGAACAACAACAGCTATATAAATGTTTAATCAGTGATACCGATCTAAGTCTACATACCTTACGCCTAAAGGATGAAATCATTACAGCGCCAAGCTGTGTTGCCGCAAGTGTGGACGACCTACTGCCAATTGAAGCGATAAATAAAGACGGTTCTGTCGATCTAGATCATTGCGATAAGCAAATCAATGAAGCGGATACGTTGCTTGATAACTCAAATACAAATAAACCGGAGCTTTCTGCACCTGATACCGTTCCTCTTGTTCTAATTGAGCAGCCAACACATGCGCCATCGGAGGAACATCTCAACTCGACAATGGCAGGCGTTGAACTTCCTGAACAGGTTCAAATCGCTCAATATGCCGCTCGCGTTCAAACGCTGCAAAACATCGATGCGCAATTGGCCTTGTATGAATTGCAGTTTATAGATCAGCCTGAACTCACAACGCAACTTGATGTTCTATTGCATACGACAGATGGTACAGATTGGAAAAACCAGCCACTGTATTTAGCAGAGCAAATCAATACCGAAGGTCGCTTCATCAAATATCTCTTGTTGTTTGGTGCTCAAACGCAAATGGAAGCCATTCGACTCTCTCAGCTGTTTTGCCAACAACATCAACATGAACTTGCTGCGATTAAAGTCATGACATGGGACAATCTAGAGCAACTCTGTGCTGCACCTGATCAGCTCTATCAACAGTCTCAGCATGCTGAAATGATTTGGTCGCAAAACGACTATTATCCATTTATCCCGGCACAGTTAATTCATACGCAAAAATTCATTCATTTTGATGAACCTGAACCGACGCTACATACCCCGCTGTTATTATTACAAGAACGTCAAAAAATACGTTTAATCCACGGTCAAAAACGCCTGACTCTATCGCGTACTGAACAAGCCCTTCCCTATTTGATCCTCCATCGACAGCAAGGTTTAAATTGGCAAAGCATCCAAAATGTGATCCAACAATTGCCTCAACCCATTGATGTGATTTCGCTTTATCAAGCACTTAAGCAAATGACCGAAGATTAATTGCATTTATTTTGTAGTTTGGCTTGCATTTATCCGATAAAAATAACAAAACTACAGATGCAGGATACTCAGATGATAATTAAATAGAGCCAAAACATATGCATAAAAAACAACAGTACTTTATTCGGACTTTGCTTTTTTCCGCATCAATGAGCTTGATGTATCAAGTTGCTTGGGCCAATGAAACTGATGCTGTCGTCAATGAAACTGAGGGTGAACATTCGCAGGATGTGCCTGCAACCGAGCAAAGTTCACCGTATATCATGCCAAAGACCTATGATTTTTTAGATCAAATTCCACGTTGGATTGATACAACACCGACCTTCTTACCTGAACAATCAGATCACCCCATTGTTCCGACAACAGAACAAACGGAAAATAATAGCTGGACCGATCGACAACAGAAGAAAGTCCGAAATTGGGCAGATCGAACTGCCGTTCGCATGGATAACTGGTTTGGGCAAAGTGAGCCAGAAAAGCCTGCCAATGCAACCCTACGGGTCATTTTAGATAACAGTTGGGATAAGCATGACGGTTACGAAATTAAGCCACGTATACGAGGAAAAATTAGACTCCCGACCTTGGAGAAAAAGTTAAGCGTCGTGTTTGGTGATGACTCTTTGGATAATGAGCTTGAAAATAATGCCGCGATTACCAATGAAAACCCTGCGGGGCGTAGTGATAAAAATTATGACAATAAGCAAACCCGTGAAGATAACAGTTCGCTCGCGTTACGTTGGTCAGAAATTTCAGATCGACTGCCCTTCGAAACTGACGTTGATCTCGGTTTACGTTCTGGTGATGACCTATATGTCCGCTTAAAAGCAGCTAAAAAATGGCAACTCGACAATGATTACAGTTTTTTAGCCGAACAAATTTATCGTTATGGTATCGATAGTGAAAATTATCTAAGAACCAATTTAGAATTAACCCATGCTCGTCCAGGCCAACCCTTTATCTCAAACCAATTCAACCTGACCTATGCAGATGCACAGGATGATGATCTGAAATGGGATAACTTCAGTTACCGCCAACACCAATTTTTTAAAGGTAACCGATTCAACTACGGCCTATATACAGGTGGTTTTTACAATAACGATCAACTGCGTTTAAACAGTTGGGGACCCTATGTATCATGGCGACAGCCCTTTCTGCGCGAATGGTTTTATATCCAAGGTGATCTCAACTACCTCAACAACCATCGTGACGATAAAAGCCACTTTGTGGGCGCCTTAGTGCGCCTTGAAGCCTTGTTCTAGAACCCGCTATTTCACAGCGAATAAAAAGCCCATCTCGACAGGATGGGTTTTTTTTAAATAACTCAGCTTCAATTTTTCTTAATCACACGTACACGATCATTACGTACAATACTCGGCTGTTTTTCAGCGACTTTTTTCACTTTAGGAAAACTATACTGAACACGATCATTTCGTATCACACGGCGACTATCTACAAAAGGATTAATATCATATTGTGCGATTTGTTTTGAAACCTGCACACGGTCATTACGCACCATTTTTTGCTTAGCGCTATCTGCCTGAGCAGATTGCATGAGACCCATAGAGAGCAGCGAGCCCATTGCAGCGATCACTAAAATTTTCATCTTAAGATTCCCAATACTTAATGATCGTTATTATAGATTAATTATTTATTTTTAATCTATTTAAAAGATTAAAACATGGACGTTTTTATTCATGTGCTCTATCGAAAAACCAAATAAAAAACCTCCCGAAGGAGGTTCATTTCATATCTACCGTTACTTCAGCAATAAGCTGTTAATCCGTTTAATGTATTGGGCAGGATCTTCGGGTAAACTGCCTTCAGCAATCAACGCCTGATCAAAAATAACATTTGCTAAGTCATCAAACTGCACCGAACTTTCTAATTTTTGTACCAACGGATGGGATGGATTGATTTCCAAGACTGGTTTTGACTCGGGAACCGCTTGTCCTGCTTGTTTTAGCATACGGACCAGTTGCGGTGATAACTCACCCTCAGCCACCACCAAACACGCAGGAGAGTCCACTAAACGTGTTGTTACACGCACTTCAGAGGTCTTATCTTTTAACGCATCCGACAGTTTTTCAACAACAGGTTTAAACTGCTCAGCAGCTTCCTCAAGTGCTTTCTTCTCTTCAGCATCTTGTAGATCACCCAAATCAACTGCACCTTTCGATACATTCTGTAATGGTGTTCCATCAAACTCAAAAACAAATTCCATCGCCCACTCATCCACTCGTTCAGTCATGAGCAGCACTTCGATACCTTTTTTCTTGAACAATTCAAGTTGTGGTGAGTTTTTCGCAGCATTTAAACTATCAGCAGTCACATAGTAAATTGCCTTTTGGCCTTCTTTCATATTGGCTTTATAGTCTGCAAATGATGTTTTCACTTCATCATTATTTGACGAAGCAAAGCGTAATAATTTTAGAATACGCTCACGATTCGCCATGTCTTCGCCTAAGCCTTCTTTTAAGACTGAACCAAACTCAGCGTAGAATTTTGCAAACTTTTCTTGATCAGCAACATCTTCAGATTTCGCCAAACCATCTAGCACCGTTAAAATACGGCGGGCGTTACCTTCACGAATCGTTTTAACGTCGCGACTTTCTTGTAATAATTCACGGCTTACATTAAGTGGTAAGTCTGCGCTATCAACCACACCTTGAACAAAACGTAAATAATTTGGAATCAAATTATCCGCATCATCCATGATAAATACACGTTTCACATACAGCTTAATTCCTGCTTTAGCTTCACGTGTGAAAATATTGCTTGGTGCGCGAGATGGAATATAAAGTAACTGTGTATATTCCGTACTTCCCTCTACACGGTTGTGTGTCCATGCAAGCGGGGCTTCAAAATCATGGCTCAGGTTTTTATAAAACTCAGTATATTGTTCTTCACTGATCTCATTTTTATTACGCGTCCATAATGCACTTGCTGAGTTAATCGCTTCCCACTCATCCGTCAGTACATATTGACCAGGTTTTGCTTCTTCGCCTTCGGCAGCTTCCTCTTGTTGCCAAACTTCTTTCTGCATCTCAATTGGCAAACTAATATGATCAGAGTATTTATTAATAATCTGCTTAACTTTGTAACGATCTAAATAATCTAAAGCATCCTCGCGTAAATGCAAAATGATGTCGGTTCCACGTGAAGCCTTATCAATTGGCTCTACATCAAACTCACCTGTACCATTACTAACCCAACGTACCCCTTCAGCGGCATTTACCCCAGCACGACGTGATTCCACTGTAATTTTTTCAGCAACAATAAAACCTGAATAGAAGCCCACACCAAATTGACCAATCAATTGTGCATCTGACTTTTGATCACCCGTAAGCTTCGACATAAAATCTTTAGTGCCAGACTTAGCAATCGTACCCAAATGATCAATCGCTTCTTGTTGTGTCATACCAATACCATTATCCGAAATGGTAATTGTCTTCTGCTCTTTATTTAAATGAATACGCACATGTAAATCTGGATCATTTTCATAATATTCAGGATGGTTAATCCCTTCAAAACGTAATTTATCGCAGGCATCAGATGCGTTTGATACCAACTCACGAAGGAAAATTTCAGGATTTGAATATAAAGAATGTGTTACTAAATGCAGTAACTGAGCCACTTCCGCTTGGAAGCTATGTTTTTGAGATTGTTGTTCGCTCATCAGTCTCTCCGTTCATACTGAGTAAAATTATCAATTGCCTATATGAATGGAGGGACTTCACTATTTTTCAATAGTGTGAATGGAAAATTTTTATTCTATCGCACTAAATTTTAAGGTTTGACATACTCCCACCACCAAGCTAAGAGCTATGGTGGGGGAATCTTTGCGACCCATGCAATCTTAGAGATTGCACCTTTCGATACCGCACTGCGCTGACAGTATGGCGGTACAGGAACTCTTTATA
>NZ_VPCH01000056.1:0-19988 GCF_013418285.1 Acinetobacter sp. YH12152 | reverse complement strand
ACCCAGAACATCGAGCAAAGCGAGATCTACATGATTTGCATCATGCTGAACAAATTAAACGAATTTGGAAAGAAAGTTCAGGTCGATATGGTGTACGTAAAGTTTGGCAACAACTGAAACGTGAAGGCTATATTATTGCACGCTGTACAGTGGTTCGCTTGATGAAGAAGCTAGGTATACAGGGTGTTTGGCGTGGGAAGAATAAATACACCACCCGTAGCCGAGATGATCAAAAAAGAGCGGATGATTTAGTGAAACGTAATTTTACTGCTGATTATCCAAACCAACTATGGGTCGGTGACTTCACGTATATTCAAACTCATTCAGGCTGGGTCTATACCGCCTTTATTATTGATGTGTTCTCACGAGCGATTGTTGGATGGAAAGTATCAACACGTATGAATACAGACATGGTGCTCGATGCACTAGAGCAAGCATTGCATGACCGAGGTATGCCTAAGAATGTGATTCATCATTCAGATAGAGGTGTTCAATATCTTTCAATTCGCTATACCAATCGTTTAGAAGCAGCAAATTTACGAGCATCAGTCGGTACGACCGGTGATTCATACGATAACGCTTTGGCTGAAACAGTGAATGGGTTATACAAAACAGAGGTGATTGAATATTTAAAAGCAGACTGGCAAGGTTTAGCGGATGTACAACTTGCGACATTAAATTGGGTAGATTGGTTCAACAAAAAGCGTGTACACAGCGCATTGGGTTATGTATCGCCTTTTGAGTTTGAAGCAATGTACTATGATAAGATTAACCCGTTAGGTCACGTGGCCTAACTTAAATAAAAATGTCTCCGACAAACCCGGTACGGTTCACAGTTCTTTTTATTCTAAGTTCAAAGTCATACAAAACATCTAAATTGAAAGCTTATAAAGAGTGAAAATAGAAAGTTCACTGTATTTATATCTGCATCTAAATGAAAAGAATCTATTGAAAACACGATTATAAAAGTCATGCACCAAAATAGTGGAGCTTGGAAACTTAATAGAACACTTATCGTTTTGTATTGCCTAAATAAAATAGGAAAACGATTGGTGTTTTAGTGTTAAAATACTGAAAAATAACAAAAAATTAATTTTGGCATAATGTGTGCAATACAGTATTCAAACTTGGATACAAGAATGAGCACATCAATGAACCCAATAAAAACTTTAGGCTGGACCTTAGCGGAATGGAAAGCGGGCTACGCGAATAACACAATTCAACTCGAAGACTTATATGCCTTGGTTGAGCAATTTGATCATGCAGACTCAGCATGGATTTCCATTGTATCGATAGAACAATTAACTGCACAGATTGAAGCTTTAAAACAAATTGAGAATGCTACTGCTTTGCCTTTATTTGGTGTGCCTATTGCAGTGAAAGACAATATTGATGTGGTGGGCTTTGCGTCAACGGCTGCATTCAAATTATTTACCGAAATCAAAATTGAAGATGCCTTTGTGGTGCAACGCTTAAAACAAGCGGGTGCGATTATTGTAGGCAAAACTAATCTAGATCAATTTGCCACAGGATTGGTCGGTACACGTTCGCCATTTGGTGCAGTGCCGAATACTTTTAATTCTGACTTTGTAAGCGGTGGTTCAAGTTCAGGTTCAGGCAGTGTGGTGGCGCGCGGTTTAGTCCCGATTGCGCTCGGTACAGATACAGCAGGCTCAGGGCGTATACCCGCAGCATTTAATAATATTGTTGGCTTAAAGCCGACCAAAGGTCGCTTTTCAAATACTGGCTTACTGCCTGCGTGTAAAAGCTTAGATTGCATTTCAATTTTTGCTTTAACTGTCGTTGATGCAACTGCAGTGGCAGAAGTTATGGAAGGTTTTGATGTAACCGACAGTTATTCACGTGTGAATCCTGCTACAGCGCCTGCAAAGTTCAGTGCACAATTAAAGTTAGCCATTCCAAAACAATTAGAATTTTTTGGTGATGCTCAATCGGCGGATGCATTTCAGCAAGCATTAATTGAATTAAAAAACTTAGGGGCAGAACTAACTGAAATTGATTTCAGTGCTTTTAGTCAATTGGCGAGCCAACTTTACCAAGGGTCATGGGTTGCAGAGCGTACTGCTGCAGTTGCAGACTTATTAGAAACATCGGTACAAGACTTTGATCCAACAGTTTTAGAAATTATTCAAAAAGGCCAGCAGTACACTGCGGTTGATGCTTATAACGCCGAATATTTAAAGCAAGAATTGGCTCGAGACATTCAGCAAACCTTAGCGCAATTTGATGCTTTAGTGGTGCCAAGTTCGCCAACCATTCACACACTGGCTGAAATGGCAGAAGCGCCAATTGAAAATAATAGCCACTTTGGCACCTATACCAACTTTACTAATTTAGCTGACCTCAGTGCCATCGCTGTACCTACAGGCTTTCGTGCCGACGGGCTGCCTTTTGGAATCACATTCATTGCGCCGGCTTGGCACGATACGGCTCTAGCAGACTTTGCAGAAAAATGGCAAAACCACCTGCAATTACCGCTGGGTGCAGTAGCTAAAACATTGCCTGACGCAGCTTCAGTCATTTCTGCACCATCAGCACAGCATTTTCGTGTTGCTGTTGTAGGCGCGCATCTCACAGGTATGCCACTCAATTTCCAACTGACAACACGCCAAGCCGTGCATGTTGAAACCACAACGACTTCTGCCGATTACGCCCTCTATGCACTGCCGGGCACAGTACCGCCGAAACCAGGTTTAGCGCGTCAGGAAGCGGGTCAAAAAATTATTGTCGAGCTTTGGGATATTCCAAAAGCACGCTTTGGTGAATTTGTCGCCGAAATTCCAACACCACTAGGTATGGGCAATGTCGAGCTTGCCGATGGACGTTGGGTGAAAGGCTTTATTTGTGAACCTTATGGCCTAAACGGTGCAAAAAATATCAGTGAATTTGGCGGCTGGCGCGCTTATATCCAATCACTGCAAGCAACAACAGCAAAATCAAATTAAAAAAATCGGGGAAATAATCATGTTTAAAACAGTTTTAATTGCAAACCGTGGTGAAATTGCTGTTCGTGCGATTCGTACTCTAAAAAAATTAGGTGTGAAATCTGTTGCCGTGTATTCAGAGACCGACCGTTATGCACAGCATGTGTTAGATGCAGATGTAGCGGTTTCACTTGAAGGTGTTAAACCTGCAGAAACTTATTTAAGTATTGAAAAATTGATTCAAGCAGCCAAACAAACTGGCGCTGAAGCAATATTTCCCGGTTATGGTTTTTTATCTGAAAGTGCCGACTTTGCCCGTGCATGTGAGGAAAATAACATTGCTTTTATGGGGCCAACGGCTGAACAAATTTTAGAGTTTGGTTTGAAGCATCGTGCACGTGAATTGGCTGCGGCCGCCAATGTACCCATGACACCAGGCACAGGTTTATTGGCAAGTTTGGATGAAGCACTCGCATCTGCTGCAGAGATTGGCTATCCAATCATGCTGAAAAGCACCGCAGGTGGTGGCGGAATTGGTTTAACCCGCTGTGATGATGAACAATCATTAAAAGATGCGTATGAAAGTGTAAAGCGTCTAGGCGAGCAATTCTTTAAGGATGCAGGTGTTTTCCTCGAACGTTTTGTCGATAAAGCCCGTCACGTAGAAGTACAAATTTTTGGTGATGGTTTAGGTCAAGTCGTTGCCTTTGGGGAGCGCGATTGTTCATTGCAGCGCCGTAACCAAAAAGTCGTTGAGGAAACACCTGCACCGCACTTACCAGAAGCAACCCGTCAAAAATTGCACCGTGCTGCTGTAGAGCTTGGTCAATTGGTGAAATACCGCAGCGCAGGTACGGTTGAGTTTATCTATGATGCTGCCCGTGATGAAGTGTATTTCCTTGAAGTGAATACCCGTTTGCAGGTTGAACACCCAGTCACTGAAATGGTGACGGGCTTAGACCTGATTGAATGCATGCTGAAAGTGGCGGCAGGTGATGCTTTAGATTGGGAAAAACTCAGCAATATTCAGCCCAATGGCGCTGCCATTGAAGTGCGAATTTATGCGGAAGATCCAGTGAAAAACTTCCAGCCAAGTCCGGGTGTGTTGACGGATGTGTATTTCCCTGAAGATATTCGTGTGGATACTTGGGTGTCTACAGGGACTGAAATTTCACAATATTTTGACCCGATGATTGCCAAAATTATTGTGCATGCTGCAGACCGAGACAGTGCGATTGCCAAGTTAAAAACAGCCTTGGCTGAAACCCGCCTGAATGGCATCAGCACCAACTTAGACTATGCGCATACCGTAGTGTCTGATGCACGCTTTGAAAATATGCAAATTTGGACACGCCTGCTGGATGATTTTAAATATGTGCCAAATGTGATTGAGGTGCTGCAACCAGGTACACAAAGTACGATTCAGGATTATCCGGGGCGTGTGGGCTATTGGGATATTGGTGTACCGCCATCAGGCCCAATGGATGATTATGCATTTCAGTTGGCCAATCAAGTTGTGGGTAATCCAAAATCGGCAGCAGGCTTTGAGTTTACCTTACAAGGACCAAGCCTGAAATTTCATGCCGATAGCATTGTAGCCATTGCAGGTGCGCCATGTAGCGCGACTCTAGATGGTGTGAATGTCGATTTTTGGCAACCTATCAGCATCAAAGCAGGGCAAACATTAGTACTTGGACAAGTTGAGTCGGGTTGCCGTACGTATCTTGCGATCCGTAACGGGCTAAATGTACCTGAATATCTAGGCAGCCGCTCAACCTTTGCATTGGGTAATTTTGGCGGTCATGCAGGGCGAGTGCTGCGTGCAGGTGACATGATTAAAATTGTCAATCCAAGCTTGCCTTTAGATGGACTGGAAATTGCTACAGCAGCACCACAAGCTTTGGCAGCAGAGCGTATTCCAAGCTATGGCAAAGAATGGAAAATTGGCGTGTTGTATGGTCCGCATGGTGCACCAGATTTCTTTAAACCTGAATATATTGAAGAATTCTTTGCTTCAACATGGAATGTGCACTTTAACTCAAACCGTTTAGGTATTCGCCTAACAGGCCCGACACCATGCTGGGCACGTGAAAATGGCGGTGAAGCAGGTTTGCATCCATCCAATGTGCATGACTGTGAATATGCTATTGGGGCGATTAACTTCACCGGTGATTTCCCTGTGATCTTGGCGAAAGATGGCCCAAGCCTCGGTGGCTTTGTTTGCCCAGTGACGATTGCCAAAGCTGAACTTTGGAAAATTGGTCAACTTAAGGCAGATGACAGCATTAGTTTCTATCCGATGAGTGTTGAACAAGCCAATGCATTGGAAGTTCAGCAAATTGCCGATATCCAAAACTTTGCTCAAGCACCTGAAAAGTCAGCGTTGGTCAATTTTGAATGCAAGCCTGAAGGGATATTGGCAGTGCGTGAAGCAGATGCACATGCGCCAAAAGCGGTCTATCGTCAGGCAGGTGACAGTTATATCTTGTTGGAATATGGCGAAAACGTTCTCGATTTGGCATTGCGCTTACGTGTTTATCGACTGATGCAGCTGATTCGTGAAGCGAATATTGATGGAATCTTAGAGCTTTCACCGGGTGTGCGTTCACTGCAAATTAAATATGATGGATTGTGTTTCAGCCAAGCGAATTTAATTCAGTTCTTATTAGGACTCGAAAATGAGATGGGAGATTTGAGCCAAATCAAGATTCCATCCCGTATTATTCACTTGCCGATGGCATTTGAGGACTCGGCCACTTTAGGTGCTGTGGAACGTTATCAAGAAAGTGTCTGTGCCAAAGCGCCGTGGTTGCCAAATAACGTCGATTTCATTCAGCGCATTAATGGCTTAGACAGCCGTGAGCAAGTCAAAGACATCATTTTTGATGCCAATTATCTGATTTTAGGTTTGGGTGATGTGTATTTAACTGCACCTTGTGCCGTTCCAATTGATCCGCGTCATCGTTTACTCAGCTCGAAATATAACCCTGCACGTACTTTTACCGCAGAAGGCACTGTGGGTATTGGCGGTATGTACATGTGTATCTATGGCATGGACTCACCAGGCGGTTATCAATTGATTGGCCGTACACTGCCTATTTGGAATAAGTTTAAAAAGAACAAACAGTTTGGCGATCAGCAATGGTTCTTACGCTTCTTTGATCAAATTAAATATTATGAAGTAACCGAAGCTGAACTGGATCAATTCCGTGCTGACTTTGCCAATGGTGTGGCGGAAATCAAAATTGAAGAAACTGAATTTGATTTTGCAGCCTATCAAGCCTTTTTGGAAACAGAAAAGGACAGTATTGCCGAATTTAAAGCACAGCAGCAGCAGGCATTTACAACTGAAGTTGAACGCTGGAAAGATGAGTTCGATGTACCTGCAGAAATGGAAATCCTGCAAGATGATACCGACTATAGCCAATTTGCAGCCTTGAATGCGTCGATGACTGGCAACATTTGGAAAATTTTTGTCGAAGCTGGACAGTCTGTGAAGAAAGGTGAGACTGTAGCCATTATTGAAGCGATGAAAATGGAGCTTCCAGTCTATGCCGATGATGATGGTATCGTGAAAGCGATTATCTGCCGTGTAGGACAAACGGTACATAGCGGTGAACCGCTGGTTTATATGGAATAAACATGACCACAACCACCATTGTTGGGAAAAGCTCAGACAACTTGTCTGAGCTGGTTTTCCAAAAAATAAAAAACGATATTTTTGATTTCCAGCTCAAACCGGGCGCACGTTTTACCGAATCTGAAATTGCTGAATTATATGAAGTAAGCCGTACACCCGTACGGCAGGCTTTATACCGTTTACAGCAAGATGGCTATGTAAGGGTGCATTTTCGTAGCGGTTGGGAGGTGAAGCCACTCAATTTTAAAGCCTATGAAGAACTCTATGATTTACGGATTTTGCTGGAATGCTATGCCATTGAGCAGCTCTGCAAAATGGAAACAGAACAACTCAAACAGGCTTTACAGACATTGGTGAATTTGTGGTGTATTCAGCCCGAACAGTTTTTGCATGATTTAAAAACTTTATCGATGCAAGATGAAGCATTTCACTGTCAATTGGTTGAGGCAATCGGTAATAGTGAAATGGCGAAAGTGCATCGGGATGTGAGTGAAAAAATCCGTATTATTCGACGTTTAGATTTTTCTAAAGATTATCGAATTGAAGCCACTTATGCAGAGCATCAACAGATTTTACAATTGATCCTTGGACATAACGTGACAGCGGCATTGGAGAAAATGCGCAGCCATATTCAGCAAAGTAAAGAAGAGGTGAAAAAAATTACTTTGGAAATGTTGGCGCGAATGGCATAGAAGTATTTGCAAAAGATCTACCTCATGGAAAGTCTTGGAAAATATGCATTTTACGAGTCAATCTGTGTCGTTCAGGTCGCGCTTAGAGCTACTAATATCTATATTCATTGGTTAATATGATGGAGCAAAATAAAAAAAACCACGAAGGGGAGGTTCTATATTTCAACTTTAGAAAACGCGATTTCTTTGGCGACTGAACGCCATTTCGGACAAGTCGATAAAGCGGGACAAGCCTATATTCAGCATCCACTTCGTGTGATGCAAAATGTGCAACATCCCGACGCTAAAATCGTCGCTGTATTACATGACATTTTAGAAGATACAGAGACAACGACGGATGAGCTTCATGCTTTAGGTTTTCAAGCCCATATTATCGACGCAATACAGGCACTAACTAAAACAACAGGTGAGAACCGATTTCAAGCGGCGCAGCGTACTGCTAAAAATGCAATAGCGTGTGAAGTAAAACTCAGTGATTTACACGACAATATGGATTTGTCTCGCTTAACTTCGGTCACAGTAAAAGATAAACGTCGGTATCAACAATATGTAAAAGTTAAACGTAGATTAGAGCGTGCTCGGAGCGTCCATTTACATCTGATCGATTTAAATCTAACAACAGATTATCCGAGATTGCAATTTCAAAGTTCACAGCAAAATTTTCAATATCTGCTCAATGCGATGTTTGATCTTCAGCATTCATTAGGTGGCATTCAGATTGAAAGTCCACAGGAATGGTGGATTTTATTTGAAGATGTCAGTGCATATTTTGCATATTGCCAAAGAAAGGGTGTCACTCCCAAGCAAGCAACGTACTTCGATTTAATTTTAATCACAGATCTGGACTATTTCGGGGGCATTTTTCAAGCTGAACAAGATCGGCAATTATTTGCTTCTATGTTTGGCGTCTTTATGCAAAATCATTTTTATCGCTTGGAGGCTTAAGGCTGACTGGGTGGATTCTAGGGGTCGTACATAAAGTGCAAGCGCACCAAGAGAAAGTCACTGGTGATTGATGAATCTTATCTAGATAATTAGATGCTGAGTGTCATTTAAGAATATCTCGAAATGCTTGATTTCGAGACTTTTAAAGTGATTCCATCCATTGACATCTCCAATGAAACATGTGGCCATGCTTGCTGAACCTTATGCCTCAATCCTACATGGCATCATGGTGGCTGCAGGATTTATCATTCCAACTTTGGTGTTGATGTGGTTGTATAAACGCAGTGAACGCCTGAGCCAAGCTGCATAAAAAAAGCCCTCACATTTGAGGGCTTTTAATTATTTTACTTCGGGTAAATCAAACCAAATCACTTGAGCATCTTCAAGCGCTTCAATTTGGCTATCTTCTAAGAACGCAATTGCACCACCAGCTTCAACTTTATGTTCAGCAATTTGCACTGAACCTGAAATAACATGGATATAGTTGATATGCTGCGTTGCATGGATATCTAAAGATTGACCTTTCGTCAAAAATGCAGATTTAACTTCCGCTTGCTGGCGAATATGCATAGCTGCATTGTCATTTGGACCGACAATTAAATGCCATTGGTTGGGTTGATCGCGTGGATCACATTTAATTTGTTGATAGGTCGGTTCAGCATCACGTTCATTTGGAACGATCCAAATTTGTAGTAAATGCACATCTTCATCACCTTGGTTCATTTCGCTATGACGCACACCTGTACCTGCGCTCATGAGCTGCCATTCACCCGCAGAAATGCCACCATGGTTGCCCATACTGTCTTTATGCGTAATGGTGCCTTTTAACACACAGGTCAAAATTTCCATGTTGTCATGTGGGTGTTGACCAAAACCTTCATGTGCTGCAATTAAGTCATCATTAATTACACGAAGCGCACTAATGCCCATGTATTTCGGGTCATACCAGTTACCAAAAGAGAAGCTGTGTTTAGACTCAAGCCAGCCCATTTTTACGTGACCACGGTTTTCACTTGGATGTAAAAAAGCATTCATGGCATTCATCCTTATCTTAATTATTGAACATGTACCTATTTTAAGATTGAACTAAATTGGGATATATAGTTTTTTAGCGACAATTCATCCTATTTTTGCAACGATCATTCGAGATAAAGTTTTTTAATTCACTGACGTTACTTTCGTAAAGATATTTTGCACGTTTAAAATGATTTTAAGCCGATTCGACGGAGTCTTACATCTAGGGATTAAATTAATGGAATAGCCTTCGGCTAGAGGTAGTCTTGTGAAACGATGTTTCTCATAGGCAAAATAAGAAGCGTGCTTCGCAAGGAAACATCTTGCGGTGCAGTGCACCTCACCGACAAAATTCGTTCACTACCTTCTAATTATTCAAAGTATTGCAAACCATTCTTGATTAAAAGAAGTGCTGTCTCCAACATTTGTGGATGCCCTTAACGCGTATCGTTCCTTTTTTGTCAAATTGCGCGCAGTAACATTAAAATTCATGAATGCACAGCGATAAAAAAGCCTGCACGAAGCAGGCTTTTTAAATATGACTAAAATTATTCTAAAAATTTAACAGTCACACCAGATTTCACTTTCTTACCTAAGTCATTTGCATCCCAGTTGGTCAAACGAATACAACCGTGTGACGCAGTTTTAGAAATAGCAGATGGGTTCGGTGTACCGTGAATACCGAATGATTTTTTGCTCAAGCCAATCCAGATATTACCAACAGGACCATTTGGACCAGGTGGTAAAGACAATGGTTTTCTGTTGTTGCCTTGAACAAAGTTAGAAGGCGAGTAGCTGTACCAAGGGTTTGGTGCAACACCTGTGACTTTGTATGTACCTGTAGGCGATGGAGTATCTGAACTACCAATCGTTGCCGGGAATGAACCGATCATTTGGTTGCGGCTATTAAACAAGTAAAGTTGTTTCGCGCCTTTATGTGCAACGATTAAGTGAATATCTTCAGGAACTTCGTTACGAATATTCGCCACTAAGATTTTTTCACCAGCTTTTTTAAATGTCGCTTTTGGATTCAACTTTTTCAAAAAGTCTTCGTCCATGTGGAATTTTTCACCCAACATTTCAGTCACACGTGTGTAGTACAAGCCTTTCATTTTTGCTTGTAATGCATAGTCGTGTGGAATTGATGCTGCATAAGGACCTTTCAAGTCTGCATCAGTCAACGTGTATTCAATGAATGCAGGTTTAGAACCTTGTTTCGCAATCAGTGCATCCCAAGTTTCTTTGGTTAACGTTCCTGTAGGTTTCAACCCATTCATTTGTTGGAATGAAGCGATCGCCTTTAGGGTATTTTTACCACTGGTCCCATCAATTGCACCCGGTGAAGCATGTGCATTATTGAGCATGACATGCGCACGTGCATAAACAGGGAATTGACCTTTACCGATATTGTCATACCACTGTGCATTATTTAGGTCATTTAAACCCCAAGCAACTTTGGCAGCAGGCGAAGTTGATGTTGGAGTTGTAGCAGTCGCTGTAGCAGGTGCAGCACCGATGTCGGCTTTAACATCTTCTGATTGTTGCAAGCTGTCTAAAGTTTGCGATGCTTGGTTCAGATCTTCTTGTTCTTGAGCGCTAATCTGGCTAGTTGCAGATGAAGCTTCAGTCGCTAACGGATCAATGGGATCCTGAACTGCAACATTAGTCACTTTTTTTGGCGTTAATGGTTGTTCAGCAGTAGATGCGGCAATAGCTGTACCAGCAAATATGCAACTTAGGCTCAGTGCGAGCATGGTGCGAACGAACATGTAATTCAACCTTAAGAATTATTCATTTACTGTGTATTAAAAACTGGCTAAGTATTACAGAAAAAAAGTGGAGATGCAGTAGTTGTTTTGTGTAAATATCATTTTTGGCACTCAACATGATCGGTTTTTAAATGCTTGAGAAGTTATTATATTTACAACCTTTTTGATATGATGATGCCAATATCGAATTAAGTTGGGAAAGTGAATGACGACCTTAAAAAATGATCGTTTCTTGCGCGCCTTATTACGTGAACCGGTAGATGCAACTCCGGTTTGGATGATGCGTCAGGCTGGCCGTTATTTACCAGAGTATCGTGAAACACGTGCCAAAGCAGGTGATTTCCTATCCCTTTGTAAAAATACAGAATTTGCTTGTGAAGTTACATTACAACCTTTGCGTCGTTATGACTTAGACGCAGCCATTTTATTTTCAGACATTTTGACTGTACCTGATGCGTTGGGTTTGGGACTGTATTTTGAAGCTGGTGAAGGTCCGAAGTTTCATAAAACTGTACGTACTGAACAAGATGTACTGAATTTACCTAAGTTTAATGCCAAATCTGACTTAGATTATGTCATGAATGCTGTGACTACGATTCGTTCAGCATTGGGCGGACAAGTTCCTTTGATTGGCTTCTCAGGCAGTCCTTGGACATTGGCAACCTATATGGTGGAAGGCGGTTCAAGCAAAGATTTTCGTTTTACGAAACAAATGATGTATGCACAACCTGAAGTGCTGCATGCCTTATTAGACCGTTTGGCTGTGGCGGTGACTGAATATCTCAATGCGCAGATTGATGCAGGTGCGCAAGCCGTACAAATCTTTGATAGTTGGGGTGGGGCATTAGCACACCGTGAATACATTGAATTTTCACTGAACTACATGCAAAAAATCGTGGCAGGTTTACAGCGTGAAAAAGATGGACGCAAAGTCCCTGTGATTTTGTTTACCAAAGGTGGTGGTCAATGGTTAGAGCCAATGATTGCAACGGGTGCAGATGCCTTTGGTTTAGATTGGACTACGCCATTAAATGTAGCACGTCAAACAGTCGCAGGCCGTGCAGCATTGCAAGGCAACTTAGACCCAGCAACATTGTATGGTTCGCCTGAAGCGATTGCGAAAGCGACGCGTGCCATGTTAGATGACGCATATGCCAACGGTGAAAAAACCGGTTATGTGGCGAACTTAGGTCATGGTATTACCCAGTGGGTAGATCCAGCCAATCCAAAAGCTTTTATTGATACGGTACACGAATATAGTGCCAAGTATTTATAAGGCTTTAGGGAAATTGGTTTAGGATTCAACCGTGGTCAAGATTATAAAATCATGTTTTGAGTTCTCTTATAAGGCAGCTTCGGCTGCCTTATTTGGGATATTACTGCTGATCGCTTTTGCATTAACTGCAGCAATGGGAAGTCAGGAATATTTTGGCTTTTTCCGTTATGACTATTTATTGTTTTATGCACTGATTATTCAAGTGTGTTTACTCTACTTAAAACTCGAGTCTTGGGCGGAAGCGAAAGTCATAGCACTGTTTCATATCCTTGCAATGGGGATGGAAATATTTTTGACCCATCCACATATTGCCTCATGGCAATATCCGCAGCCTGCGGTTTTCAAACTGCTGACCGTGCCATTGTTTGCAGGTTTCATGTATTCGGCGGTGGGGAGTTTCTTTGCACGTTCGTTACGTCTATATCAGGTATCGTTTAGTAACTTACCGCATTTTGGCAATATGCTGTGCTTAGCCGTTTTGTCATATCTTAATTTTATGACCAAATTTTTTGTGCCAGATATTCGTATGTTTTTGTTTGCTTGGAGTGTGGTGATCTTTTGGAAAACCAAGCTCAGTTTTCAATTACAAAATCATGTGATTCAGTTGCCCATGTTACCAGTACTGTTGATTTTGGCATTTTTGATTTGGATTGCAGAAAATATCAGTACCTTCTATCAAATTTGGTTATATCCAAGTCAGGTCGATGCATGGCATATGGTCGGTTGGGGGAAACTCGGTTCTTGGTATTTGTTGCTATTACTCAGTCTGGTTTTAGTACTCAAAATCCTTGGAAAACGTGATGAAAATGGTACTTGGTTGCTCAAAAAATAGTGAAAAAGAACGTATTATTTTTAGCCAAAAGTTTTAGATGAAAATGTTTTGCCTTATCTGAAAGATCAAGTTAATCTACAGGTGTGTAATCAAAATTACACATGTTTTAATAATTAAAAACAATGGAATAAAATTCCCTGGAGAAGTGCTATGTTAAAAAAATTAGCTTTAGTTGCAGTCGTTGCACTAGGTTCTACAGCTGCTTTTGCTGACCGTGACGTAGGTTGTGGTGTTGGTTCTCAAGTTTGGGCTGGTCAATCAGGTAAAATTCCTAAAATTTTAGCTGCGACTACCAACGGTATTTTTACTAACCAGTTACTTGGTATTACCTTTGGTACTTTAGGTTGTAGCGGTACAGGTACAGTAACTGCTCAAGCGGTAACATTTACCAATGAAAATGCTGAATCACTTGCTCGTGATATGGCAGTTGGTCAAGGTGAGAGCCTGAATGTTTTGGCTGAGCTTTTAAACATCCAATCAACAGATAAAGCACGTTTCTTTGCTGTGTCTAAAGCAAATTTTGCTGAAATCTATTCAGCTGAAAACCAGTCTTCTCTACAAGTACTTGCTTCATTGCAAAACGTAATGGCGAAAGATGAAGTACTTAAAGCATACGTTTAATCGTTGTTTTCAAAACCCTGTCTCTTGGCAGGGTTTTTTATTATCTAAAATATATAAAAATGGATTTGAATTTAACTGAATGAAATCAATTGCTTTATTTTGTACCTTTATGATTCCGAGCATCTTATATGCTCAGCAAGTTGTAGATCCAAACCTCTCTAAAACCGTAGAGGTGCAGCGATATATTGAACTTGCACAATCAAAAAAACTGTCTGAACACATCAGTTGGCAACGACTCTTGTATACAGATCATAAAGGACAAAGTGAAGTTGCTTTTTCAGGTTACTTTCTAGCTGAAAATGGCCGTCAAAATGCCCAAGCCGAATTAGAGGCAGATGTCGCTGCACTGTTTCAAACCGCCGAACCTAATCAAGCCTTTCGTTGTCGTTTCCCTGCGCGTAGTCAGTGGCTGATGCAAGAATTATCCATCCGTTCAGAGCAGTTACCTGTGGTGAGTTGCCCTGAGTTTGATGAATGGTTTGGGAAAATTAAGCCGTATAAAGCGACATTAATTTACGCCACAGACTTTATGGGGAATCCAAGTTCTATGTTTGGACATACCTTGTTGCGTCTCGATCCGAAAGATCAGAAAGAGCTAAATTTGGTGTCCTTTGCCATTAACTATGCAGCGACAGTTGCAGGTGAAGATAACTGGTCTTATGCATGGAAAGGCTTAACAGGGCAATATCCTGGTGAATATTCCTTGATGCCGTACTACCGGAAGGTGAAAGAATATGGCGATTTTGAAAGTCGTGATTTGTGGGAATATGAGCTAGCGCTGACCGAGCAAGAAACCAGTTATTTGGTTAAACATATTTGGGAAATGCAAAATGTCAGTTTTCCCTATTATTTCGCCAGCGATAACTGTGCATATCGATTATTGGGTTTAATGGATTTGGTTCGCCCGACACTGAATTTAACCGAGAAATTTAAAGTTGCTTCGATTCCCGTTGAGACGATTAAAGCGATCAATGATGAACAACTGATTCAAGCAGCGGTGTATCGTCCTGCATTAGAAACGCAGCTTTTATCACAAGCGCAGCAACATGGATATCGTTTAGCACGTGAAGCGCATAAGCTCGCTGAAATTGAACCTGCGATGATGTCGACAGCACTCGCTCAGTTTAATGAAGCAGAGCAAGCGAAAATATTAGAAATGGCGTATGACCATCTGTATTTATTGCTGATTGGTCGAAAAGTGAGTGCGGAAGAAACGCAGCCTAAATTGCGTCAAATCTTGGCCTTACGTAGCCAATCTTCACAACCCAAACAACGGACTGAACCTAAGCAGCCAAGTCTAGATCCAGTCAATGGACATCATGCGCGAAATTTTTCAGCCGCAGTAGGTGAAGTTCAAGGTGAAAAATATATCGAACTCGGGCATCGTCAGGCATATCATGACTTGATCGATCCGCAAGGTGGCTTTCGGATTGGTACGCAGTTGATGTTTTGGGATGGCTCGATCCAATATCGAGACGACCAACTCAAACTCAATCATTTTGATTTTTTATCGGTCAATTCTTACAACCCGATCACGCCATTTAAAACACCGCTAAGCTGGGGTTTTAATTTTGGCTGGCAGCAAGTGTCAGTAGATGCAGGTCAATTTAGCGAAACGAAACAACATGGTGTAGCTGAATTAAAAGCTCAATCTGGATATAGCTGGGCCAATCAGGAACGCACACATTTGTGTTATGTGCAGTCTCAAATGCAGGTGCAGGGCGGCAAGTCACTAGATGATGGATGGCGAGTGGGCCTTGGGCCGACATTGGGTTGCCAAAATATTTGGTCGGAAAAATTCAATAGTTTGGTTCAGGCAGAGCTTCCGTATTGGGAAGACACACATCAATGGAATCTGAAACTCGATGCTGAATTACAATATATCGTCAACCAACAAAATGCTTTAAGACTAGGCTATGAATACCAGCAGCAAGATGATCAAGATTGGAATAAATTGAAATTGAGTTATGTATTTTTCTATTAATTTTTAAGATAGATAAAATATGAAATATCAAATAAATTTGTTTTTTTATGTAAGTAAAGCAAGGTATGATTGCTAGCTTTGTAATAGCTGTGGTTTGTGTCACCGAATGAATCAAGAATGTATTACAGGTCTAAGTCAGGCTTGGAAAGATATTTGTGATCAATATACTGAAAATGAACATCTTGCAGCATTGCAATTTATCCAAAGGCATGTTGAACATTTAGTTACTGTTTTTTATGAACAAATGTCACGTGAGCCAGAGTCAGCTGAATTTTTTAAAGACGATATCATTCAAAAAAGGCTTATCGATACTTTAAGAAAATGGTTATTAGAAACATTTAATGTCGCACTGAATGGTGAATTTGAAAGCTCAGTCAAAAGACAGCAGAAAGTTGGAATGGTACACGCGCGTGTTGGTATTCCGTCATGGTTCATCATGCGTGGTGTGCGTGAAATAGAACGTAAAATATTTGAAATTTTAGAGCTAAACCAAACGCAAAATATTCTCCATATGTGCAGTTATATTGTGCAAATTATGGGGTTCAGCACAGAAATTATGTGCCGATCTTATGAGATCAATACGGAAAAAAACCAAGAAACAAAACACAATTATCGCTTATTTTCAGCGATGCAAGATGTGGCCGTGCATAAAGATAAACAACGGGGTTCATTGCTCGACTGGGAAAATGAACTGATGTTTAAAATCTTTTCGGGCAATGTTGGTTTTTATCATCCCTTATTTTCAAAATCAGAGTTTGGGCTATGGTTCATTCATAAAGCGGCATATGCTTTTTCAGGTTCAGATCAGGTTCAACTGATTATTGACAGAATTTATGAAGTGGATCAATTAACCCAGCAAACGATGCAGATGACGGAAAAAGATCAGCTGCAACAGTTGATTCAACAGATTCGTGAATTGAACCGTGAAATTCAGCATCTAGTTGATCAACTATTTCAAGTGGCTGAATATATTGAGTCTGGCAATGATTCTTTGACTCAACTCCTAAACCGTCGTTATCTCAGTACGATAATTTCACGTGAAATTACCTTTGCGCGGCAAAATGAAACGCCGTTGTCTTTGCTCGCCTTTGACGCGGATTATTTCAAAATGATCAATGATAAGTTTGGTCATGCGGCAGGTGATCTTGCGCTCAAATTTATTGCCGAAGCCTTACAGCGTTATAGTCAAGGTAGCGATTATGCATTCCGTATTGGTGGGGAAGAGTTCTTATTACTCTTGGTGGATACTGGTGTAAACCGTGCGATGAAAATTGCAGAAAATATTCGCCAATATATTGAAAAGGGTTTGATCCGAACGGCACAAGGTCAGCAATTTAGTTTTACCGTAAGCATTGGTTGTGTACAGTATGATGGACATCCTGATTATCAGCGTTTCTTAGATGCAGCAGATCATGCGCTGTATGCGGCAAAAAATAATGGTCGAAACTGTATCCAAGTCACTAAGCATTTGTCGTATATCTAATTCATTCTGAGAATAAAAAACTCCCTTATGTGGGAGTTTTTTTATGGGTAAAGAAGTTTAATGGCGAGATGTGCCGTAATTTAAACTTCAACAACCACATAGTATTTTTTGACGGCTTCGACAACTTCAAACTTGCCCTGAAACGATGGGGGAATAATGCCCGCATGGCCAGCGGAAACCTCGATATATCCACCTTGTTGATCATGAATACGTACTAAACCTTCAAGGATTGTAAAAAATTCTTGTTTATTGGGTGCAAAGACAATATTCCATGCGCCAATTTCACATTGCCAAATCCCGCAGTCCATATTGGGGTGTACATACAGGCTTGCAGTTTCACGTTTAGGATTGCCCTGAACCAAACGGTCTGGGCGAGGGAAGTCTATGCTGTGTTTGGCTTGCGCTAAACCCTGACCGGCAATATATACATCTGACATGATTCATCCTGAAAATAGTGCTTTGCTATCAAAGCAAACGATTTGCGATATTAAAACACAAATAAAAAAGCCTCAAAAGTTTGAGGCTTTTTTAAAGAGCTGACGCTGAATGTTCTATTAATAGCTTTCAGGCACAGCACTTAAGAATTCACGGCGTTCTTCTTTATTGGTTTTGAAGTCACCGACAAAAGAAACGGTACGCGTTGTAGACTCTTGTTTACCCACACCACGCATCATCATGCACATGTGAGCTGAATCAATAACCACAGCAACACCACGTGCACCAGTCACCTCAGCCACTGCTTCAGCGATCTGCTGAGTAAGGTTTTCCTGAATTTGTAAGCGACGGGCAAACATTTCTGTAATACGTGCGAATTTTGATAAACCTAAAACATTGCCTTCTGGGAGATAAGCAATATGTACACGACCATAAAAAGGTAATAAATGGTGCTCACACAAAGAATAGAATTCGATATTCTTAACTAAGACCATTTCACGGTTACCGGATGGGAAAACCGCATTGTTGGTCACTTCTTCAAGTGTCTGGCTATAACCAGAAGTAAGATATGAAAAAGCTTTAGCAGCACGCATAGGCGTATCTTTAAGACCTGGGCGATTCAGATCTTCACCAACGGCAGTTAGGATATTTGCGTAGGATTGCTGCATAGACATAAGACGTGTTCACTTACACTGAGAGATTGAACAAGGACGGCATTGTAGCAGAAAACTATTACAATGCCTTCTTTTGGAGTTAAATCCGATTATTGTTTAAACTGTGGGTTCTTTTCTGCACGTTTAAGCAGAACCAGTACAGCACCTGTGCCGCCTTGTTTTTCTGGGGCGCTCACAAATGCCAATACATCACGATGTTGACGTAACCAACTATTTACATAAGTTTTTAAAATTGCTTCTGGACCTTTGCCATGCACAATTTTAATGACGTTTTGATTGTCATCTTTCGCCATTTGAATAATTTGCAGCACGGCAGAACGGGCTTCTTCAACAGTGCAACCGTGTAAGTCGACAGCTTCAAACCAACGTAGATTACCAGCTTTTAAATCTTCAAAAACTTTATGTTGTAAGGTTGCAATGCGATAGCTTAAAGCAGCTTGACTGGCAACAGGGTTGAGCATCGCTTGCGTATCAGAAAGTAATGCATCATCTGTTTCCATAGGACCAATTGCAGCAGCACGTTTAGCCAACGTTTGCGCATCAGGTTTTTTACGACCCACTTTTTCCATTTTTGCAGTATTTCCTGCATTCATTTTTTGAACACCTTGCATTTGCTTTTGGAAAAGCGCGAAGTCTTCTTCCTGCTCTTGTTCAACAGTCTTTGGCGTTGGCTCAGGCTGTTTAGCAATCGTAGAGGAATGTGGATTCGTAATTTGCTTTTTAAAAGATTTCAGTAGGTTGTACTGATCTTTTGAAAGCGAAGAATCGTGTTTGCTCATAATGAAAAAACGGGAAATATACAAAAATTTAGAGCAATTATAGCCTTAAATGGCACTGATTTGAACTGGAAAGACTTTATATCAAGAAGATCTCTTAATTCATTACAAGTCCTATTTGGGCTTCAAAGTTGAATTAATTAATTTAATAACTTTTTTATTTTTATATTGTTCTGCAAGAGCTAATGCTGATTGTTCTTCATTAAATTTAGAAAGACACACGATTTCGGTTGAAGCGCCTTTTTCAAGTAAATAAGAAATTATCTGATATTGATTTAGGCGAATAGCTTTACCTAATGGGGAGCATCTAGTGAAATAATATGTTTGTGGTTCAACTTCATCTACTACAAGTTCATTTATTTTTCTCAGCTTCATTTTTTTGATGAAAGAAATATCTGTGTGCTCGATTGCCGCCATAATTAAGGTGGTATCATAAAATTCATTGTTTTCACCTAAATTTAAATATTCAAGATACAAATTTTTGGCTTTTTCATAATTATCAATATCATTTTTCTGTGTCAGGTTCTTTATCGCATTTTGGAAAAAATCATTCATATCATCAAAATCATTTATTGCTGCATGGAACATGAATAGATTTATTAAATATGGCTCATCAGCTAAATTCTTTTTCAATAAATGAGGGTTATCTTTATAAAAAATCTGTTCAAAATGATATAATTTTTCCATGGAAAAAGGGTGCGATTTAATATTGATTGGTTTTGATAAAGAATTTTTATGTTCTTTAGAAATAGAAAAATAGGTTGAATTTTCAATATTGAACCGTACCGGGTTTGTCGGAGACTCAGTATTCTGAGAGAATGTTCCGATGACCAAATTAAAATATACCCCTGAAATCAGAGAAAGAGCGGTTCAATTATTGATTGAATCTGAAAAAGACTATC
>NZ_VPCH01000055.1:0-20593 GCF_013418285.1 Acinetobacter sp. YH12152 | reverse complement strand
ATAATTCAAGTGAATTTGTTTGAAAGAAGAACTTTAAAAGCTTTATTTTCACCCGATAAAATACCCATAAAACAAGAGGAAGCTCAAATGAGCTTCCTCTTGTGAAAAATTGTGGGACAGCAGTGGGAACTATGCGACTCCATAACCGCAATCAAATTCGCATCAAGTCTCCCTTTGCAAAAGGGGGATTTAGGGGGATTCTTTAGAAAATACTTCCAAACAATACCGATAAATCACTTCCACCACATCATCAATCTGCGCCATTACCTGCCCATTATCAAATCTCAACACCTTTAGCCAAAGCTGAGCCAAAGCTTCATCTCGCACTCGATCTGCCTCTAATCCTTCAGGCGAAAAGTGCTGACTACCATCGCACTCAATGACTAAATTGGCAGCGGGACAGTAAAAATCTACGATGAAATTTAAAATGGGCTTTTGCCGATAAAACTGCAAACCTAAAATTTGCTTATTGCGAAGCCGTGACCATAACAACTTCTCAGCATTGGTCATGTTATTGCGTAAATCACGTGCGGCTTGTTTTAAGTTTTTATTGTAGGGTTTCATTTTATTCTTCTATTTTAATATTTTTAATCCCTCCTAACCTCCCTTTAAAAAAGGGAGGGACTATCACGTAATTCATTTAATCACATGAAAAAGTCCCCCTTTGCAAAAGGTGAGAAGCGTAGCTTCGCAAGAGGGGGATTCTATCGAAGAATATATACAACTGAGGCGTCAATTTTCCACCACACTCATCGATCAACTGCCCTTTTTTACACTTTTATTTCAGACACCACGCCAATTTCCTTATAATAATCACCTTTAAATCTCCCCAAATTCATAACCCATTGGTACATCCATGAAAAAACTCATGAACGGTGCAGAAAACATCGTAATTGAAATGTGCAAAGGCTTTGTTCTTGCCCATCCAGAACTCGCATTTAACGAGTCACACAAAATCATTTCACGTAAAGAAAAACACAATAACGTGGCACTTATCAGTGGTGGTGGTAGCGGTCACGAACCTGCCCATGCAGGCTTTGTCGGTACAGGCATGTTAGACGCTGCCGTATGTGGGGACGTGTTTGCATCTCCATCGCAAATTCAGGTCTATAAAGCCTTACAACACGTCGCAACCGACAAAGGCGTGTTGATGATCATCAAAAACTATTCTGGCGATATGATGAATTTCCAGAATGGCGCAGCCCTTGCAACTGAAGACGGCATTAAAGTTGACTATGTAAAAGTGGCAGATGACATTGCGGTTAAAGACAGCCTATATACAGTCGGTCGTCGTGGTGTTGCAGGCACAGTATTTGTACATAAGATTGCAGGCGCAGCAGCATCAAAAGGCTTAGAACTTGCAGACGTAAAAGCGATTGCTCAAAAAGCTGCGGACAACGTCATTAGCCTTGGTTTTGCTTATAGCTCATGTACTGTTCCAGCCAAAGGCACGCCAACGTTTACTTTGGCTGATGACGAAATGGAATATGGCGTCGGCATTCACGGTGAACCCGGCATCCGTCGTGAAAAAATCTTGCCATCCAAAAAAATGGCACAGCGCATCGTGGATGACCTGTTCCTTGACCGCCCAGACATGAAAGAAGTTGCAGTCTTGGTCAATGGCTTTGGTAGCACACCGCTGCAAGAGTTGTATGTCTTTAACCATGATGTATGCGAACACCTTGCACGTAAAGGTATCAAAATTTACCGCACATTTGTCGGCAACTATATGACCAGTATCGACATGAATGGTGCATCTGTGTCCTTGCTTGCTGTCGATGATGAATTGAAAACTTACCTCGATGCAGCAGCCAACACCCCTGCATTTAAAATGGATGGTTCAGCAGCACAGCCTTTAACTTTTGCAACTAAAAATGCTGCTACCGAAGCTGTGGTGAACACCCAAGTTGAAACACAGCCTGAACATGCGGTGATTAGCAATGAACAATTCACCATCGAAAACATGCGCTATATAGTGGATGTGATGTCTGCCTGCATCATTAGAAATGAAGTGCCATTCTATGAACTAGACGCGCATGCAGGTGACGGCGACTTCGGTATGAGCGTGGCGAAAGGCTTCAAGCAATTAAAACGTGAATGGCAAAGTCTAATTCAAGCGCAGCAGATGGATGAATTCATGCTGAACTGCTCAATGATCATTATGGAACACTGTGGCGGTGCGTCTGGCCCAATCTGGGGTTCAGCATTCCGTGCGGCAGCGAAATCAATTCAAGGCAAATCAGTTTTAACTGTCGCTGATTTCGCAGAGATGCTGCAAGCAGCAGTCAAAGGCATTCAAACTACAGGTGAACGTTCATTTGGACGTGGCGCAGTGGTGGGCGATAAAACCCTGATTGATGCTTTAGTACCATGTGCAGATTCATGGTCTGCCCATACCGATAAATCATTTAAAGAAAATTTTACATTAGGTGCAAAAGCGGCAGTTCAAGGCGCTGAAAATACCAAAGAGATCGTGGCGCGTATGGGACGTGCGGGAACTGTAGGCGACCGTAGTCTTGGCTATCCAGATGCAGGCGCACATGGTTTAGGCGTGATCTTTACGGATATTGCTGAACATATTAAATAACTGAACGTTTTAAAAAATTGCCAACCCACATCAAAAGCATCGATTCGTCGGTGCTTTTTTATGACTATTTTAAAGCACTTTTTTCATCAAATATCTCATGCATACAATACCGTTAGCATGAAATCCATTTTCAAATAATGCTTAAAAATTAACACAATTGAGCTGCTTTACCGCCCAGCGCTTTGCTAAGTTAAAACACATAACGATTAAAAAGGATGAGACATGGATTTAAATCAAATATTCATCCATGACACTAGATGGACTTTTGCTGCCGAAGTGATTTTGCGTAGCGTCACTATGTTCGTTTTAATCATCGTATTCTTACGCCTTACAGGGAAACGTGGCGTTCGTCAGTTGTCTATTTTTGAGGTCGCGATCTTACTCGCTTTAGGCTCAATTGCTGGCGATCCGATGTTTGATGAGGAACTCCCCCTCTTACAAGCGCTCATTGTGATGACGGTGGTGATTGGTTTATACCGAGTAATCACTTGGCTAATGATGAAATACCAACCCTTTGAAGATTTAATTGAGGGTAAGGCCTTATACATTGTTGAAGATGGTGAATTGGTCTTAGAGAAAATCAAACAAGGAAAAATGTCGCATGATGAATTTTTCTCTGAAATGCGCCAGCAAAATGTTGAACATTTAGGGCAAGTCCGCGTCGGTCTATTAGAAAGTGATGGCAAATTTAGTATTTTGTTTTATCCACCTGAGCAGGTACGTTATGGACTGCCACTATTTCCGAAACCCTACAAAGCGGTTCGAGATATCAAAATGCATCAGCTGTATGCCTGTACGCACTGTGGCAAAACCATGTACATTCACGGTGCTCAGGATACCTGCCCGCGCTGCGGATGTTGTGACTGGGCTGAAGCGATTAATACACAGCGTTTAGCTTAAGCATTCAAGGCTTAAATTTTAAAATTCTGTACCGCTTCAATTAAACACGTCATCAAAATACAGTAAGATCCAACGACCATCACCACAGACCCACCCTTGAATGTTTTTCGCCATCTAAAAGTGCAGCAGCAGAGATTTCATTGGTTAATATATGTGCATTATTTCAGTTCAGGCAAGCCATCCAGCTTTCATCTTTTGAAGACTACAAGATGCTCAGACAGACTCTCAAAAATGTATCATTCGTCAATTTTCAGTTCCATTATCGCGCTAACATCTATCAATCAGATAAAAATACAAAATAATGAATTGCCCTGAATTAACTCAGAAATGGCGCAATTTGTTTTTCATTTTTTAAACAGATTCTAAAAACATAGTTTTTCACTTAATAATCATTCATTTAATTTTGTCATTGCAAATCACCATTGCACTATTTTAGTGCATTGTTGTCCTACTCATGCAAGTCTTTGCTTTATATCGAGTCTTCTACATTTTTTAGTTTTTTTAATCAAAATTTCCCTCTCTCACTCCTCTTTTCGAAATTATTCCGCTCGATATACTGGACTACTTTTCGTGAACTAGCGCACTAAACTGGAACACCTTATGCAAAATATAGATCTCCTCTTTCTCCTTCTTGGTGCAGTCTTGGTTCTTGCCATGCATGCTGGCTTTGCATTTTTAGAATTAGGTACAGTACGACATAAAAATCAGGTCAATGCGCTGAGTAAAATTTTGACTGACTTTTCTATTTCCGCAATTGCATACTTTTTTGTGGGTTATTACATCTCTTATGGTCAGCATTTTTTCCATATTGGGGACACTTTAGCCGCCGATCATGGCTACAACTTAATGCGTTGTTTCTTCCTGCTGACTTTTGCCGCAGCCATTCCAGCGATTATTTCTGGTGGTATTGCTGAACGTGCAAAAATGCGGACTCAAGCGATTGCCACATTATTATTGGTCGCTTTGGTCTATCCATTTTTTGAAGGCATGGCATGGAATGGTAATTTTGGATTACAAGCTTGGTTAGAACGTACATTTGGCGCAGCCTTTCATGACTTTGCAGGTTCGGTCGTGGTACATGCGATGGGTGGTTGGATCGCTTTGGCTGCGGTGCTTTTACTTGGCGCACGTCATGGACGCTATAAAAAAGACGGTCGTATCAGCGCTCACCCGCCTTCAAGTATTCCATTCCTTGCCTTAGGTTCTTGGATTTTAATCGTTGGTTGGTTTGGCTTTAATGTGATGAGTGCGCAACGTTTGGATGCCATTTCAGGACTGGTTGCGATTAACTCTCTCATGGCAATGGTAGGCGGTACGCTTGCAGCAAACTTTATGGGTAAAAATGACCCCGGTTTCTTACATAATGGTCCCTTAGCAGGTTTGGTTGCAATCTGCGCAGGCTCAGATGTAGTTCATCCTGTCGGTGCGTTAATTATCGGCGCTATCGCAGGTCTGATCTTTGTCAAACTATTTACATACACTCAAAACAAACTCAAAGTCGATGATGTACTTGGCGTATGGCCACTACACGGTGTTTGTGGTGCTTTCGGTGGTATTGCAGTGGGTGTATTTGGACAAAAATGGTTGGGCGGTTTAGGCGGTATTTCAATGATCTCTCAATGTATCGGTACGCTGCTCGCGATCGTGATTGCATTGGCTGGTGGATTCATCATTTATGGTCTACTCAAAGTAACGATGGGCATTCGCCTAGATCAAGAAGAAGAATTCCGTGGTGCAGACTTAAGTATTCACCGTATTTCGGCAAACTCTGAAGAAAACATGTTCTAAACAACACAATCTAAAGCGGCATTTATGCCGCTTTTTTTACCCTAAACTTCGCTTAAAGCTTGAGTTTAAATCACCTTATTTTAGAAAATCTAAGACCTGATCCAAATGCTGAATTTTATTCGGAATGCTGTGCTGTTGTTCAGCACTTAAAGTATGAAAGCCTTCAAGCAATACGGCAGACATCCCTGCTTGGCTCGCACCGTAAATATCATTGACAGGATGATCACCAATAAATAAACACTCGGTTTCCGTCACGCCCAACTCACGACAACTGTACTGAAATATTTCAACTTTGGGCTTACTGATGCCTGCACTTTCCGAGCTGATGATCTGATCAAAATACGATGCAAAACCTAGTCCATTCAAAATATTCAGGCGTGTGGCATGTCCACCATTCGACACCACCGCCAGTTTATACTGCTGCTGTTTTAGTTGCTGCAGCAAGGTCAATGCTCCCGGCATCGCCACGGCGAACTGACCAAAGTGCTGAAACCAAAATTGTGTGAGCTCATCAAAATCGGGTTGATGTATCCAATCCAGCTCCGTTTGTAGAGCATAAGCGACAGATGCCCCAATACTCGGATGAGTAAGGAGTTCTTTTTTCGGATATCCCCCATTATCTATACGATTAATAATACGTTTAATCTGTACAAGGTCTACCTCCGCCAGCGTCGACTGATAAGACTCGGCTAAATACTGCGTATAAGCCTGAACGCTGTGATCTCGATGAGTCAAGGTATTATCTAAATCAAAAAGGACTGCACGTATGCTCATAAATCTTTATTACTGAGTTTTCAAAAACTTTAACACAATGCCCGTTCTGCTTTATGCACCTTCTTCGCTATCGATATCGATACAGTTCACATAGCCGATTAAGTCTGATTTAAGTTTCGTGGTTTCAAATAGCAGCATTCAAACAAAATAATTTCAGCACATCACACGACTTATGTTCTCGAACCGTTCCTTTGTAATACGACAAGCCCTGCTGCTCACACTCAGTTTGGTTGGCCTCCTTTATGTTTTTCCCGTCGGTGGTTCGCTCGACCAAACTTTTATTCAGCCTTGGGTCGACCTACATGGTGGTTTTCCTCATCGTAATGATTGGGCTCTTGCTGTGCTGAACCATCGCTATATCAAGAATATTGTCATAGGCTTGTATGTTCTCTATATCACAGCATGGATATGCAGTTTTAAATATCCGCATCTGAAAGCTCGCAAGTTTGAATTTGGCTATTTTATCGTAGTGGCTCTACTCAGCACGGCAATCATTGGGTTGCTCAAATCACAATCTGCGCATGCCTGCCCTTGGAATATGACAGTCGCTACAGCCCACGGCTTTTCTTGGGATTTTTCTGCACGCCAAGGACACTGTTTTCCCGGTGGTCATGCTGCGACTGGTTTTGCCTTAATTACGGGATATTTTGTTTATCGAATACATCGACCTGCCCGTGCCTACTTCTTTTTATCTGCAGGGCTGATTTTAGGCTTTGCTTTTGGCTGGGCGCAAATGATGCGGGGTGCACATTTTCTGAGTCATAACCTTTGGACCGCATGGATCATTTGGGCATTTAATTGTGTCATGTATGTGTTGTTTTCTCGCCATTTCACTGCATCAACTACGCAGCAAAAGAACAAAGCGTTTACATGGATCTAATTAAGTCCCTAAATTGAACTTGATCTGAAAATGATTGAGTCCCTCATGATTCACTGAATGGAATCTGTAAGCTCACTTTCAGACCGCCCAATGTTTCACTTTTAGAAAACTCCAATTCCGCACCGATATGTTTTGCGGCTTTATCTACAATTGCCAGCCCTAAACCACTTCCAATTTCTTCATGATTATAAATTCGATAAAAGCGTTTTCGAATTTGCTCATATAAAGCTGGGTCGATGCCAGGCCCGCTATCTTCAACCTGTATAACCGCCTGCCCCGCATGTTCAAAGACGGAGACATTTATCATGCCCTGTGCAGGGGTATATTTGATGGCGTTATCAATCAAATTAAAAATGATCGAATGTACTGTTGGCTCAAGACTATATAAGGCTATGCTCTGTTGTTGCTCCATGCCAAGGTCAATATCTTTTTGCATCGCCAAATGCACCAGTTGCTCGACACAATTGGTTGCGACTTGCTTGAGATCAAAATGTTGTTTGCGCTCAAGTTCAAAGACTGAGGCATCTTGTTTTGCCAAACTCAATAATTGACTGACCAAATGCTGAATACGAATCAAACCTTTACTCAAATTTTGTAGAGCGTCATCTTGTGGAAATTTTTGCAGCAAAATCTGCATTTGCAAATTCAGTGCGGTAATCGGGGTCCGTAACTCATGCGCTGCGTCAGCAATAAACTGGCGCTGTTCCTGCTGCGACAACGAAATCCGCTCAAACAACTGGTTCATTTCAATGATAGTCGGTGCAATTTCCTCTGGATACGGCGTTTGAGAGATTGGAGAAAGTTCAAAGGCATCCCGTTTTGCCAGTTCTTTTTTAAATTTTTCCAGTGGGTTTAAGCTGCGTTGAATCAACCATCCCAAAGCGATTAATGCAAAAGGTATAAAAACCAAATAGGGAATAAACATACTACTAGCCAATTCAGCAGCAAGATGCTGTCGAACCGACTCTTGCTGACTGACCTGAATTTGCCGATCTGCGAGTGGCAAAATATAGGTATGCCACTCATCCTGTTGGGTACTGTGAGTATAAAAACCGGCTTTGGGCTGAGGCGCGACCAATAATTTTAATTGATGAGTTTGATGCGCATTGGATTGATAGGTCCACACATCAACAAATAAATCTTCTTCGTGATAACGCTTATGTTGATCAAATTCGCTGCGAATGGGCTGCGGATCATGCTCTGCAACACGTTCCGCCATATTTTGCATTTGCGCATCTAAAATTTCATTAATTTCTTCAAGTGCAATTCGATAAGCTGAAAACACCAAAAGACAGCCCAAAAGCATACTGAAAACAGAAACATAAATAATTAGTCTCTTTTTCAGAGAATAAGGCTGCTGCATGGTTGATAATTCCTTTGCCTTAACCGAGTCGATAACCTAAACCACGAATGGTGCGAATAAAATCTTTGTCTAATTTTGTTCTAAGATGATGCACATACACTTCAATAGTATTACTGCTGATATCACTATCAAAATCGTAAAGCTTATCTTCTAAATTGGCTTTCGAAAAAATCTTATTCGGATGCGTTACCAGTGGAATCAATATGGCCCATTCACGGTTAGATAAATCGACATATTGACCCTTATAGCGTGCAAGATGCTGTTCGATATCTAAAATCAATTCACCATGTTTTAAAATTTTCTGTGGTGCTTCGACTGAACTCAGCCCTGTGCGTCGAAGGAGTGCATGAATCCGTGCAAGTAATTCATCAAACTCATAAGGCTTAATCAGATAGTCATCTGCCCCATGGTTTAATCCATCTACACGATTTTGTAATTGATCACGTGCCGAGATGATTAACACTGGCAATTTAGGCTGCATTTGACGAATTTGTTTCAGGACTTGCATACCATCCATCATCGGCAAACCCAGATCCAGCAAGACGATATCAATCCCCCCTTGCATTATGAGCTTTAAGCCATCGATACCATTATTCACCCACTCGACTTCAAACTGTTGATAGTTCAACAAAGTTTTAGTCGATTCGGCAATCATGAAATCATCTTCAATAATAAGTATTTTGTGCATGGCTTAAGTCCTGCGCTGTACTGAAGTACATTGTTGCAACATATTGTTTTTTTCATCAATCACCTGAGTCTGCACATCGAGCAAACTTAATAGCGATGGAAATAGATTATCCTGACTTAATTTTTGGCTTTTTTGTGCCATTAAACAAGTATATTGCGCTGAATTATTTTTTTGCCACGCCGGTGAAAACCACATCAACATCGGTACACGGGTTTGCTGTGACGGTGCAATTGCGTATGGAGAACCGTGTAAATATAAGCCATGCTCACCTGTCGACTCGCCATGATCGGACAAATACCACAGTCCTGTTTGATAGTGGTCAGTCACTTTTAAAGTGTTAATCAATTTACTCAGTACATGGTCGGTATAGACAATACTGTTGTCATAACTATTTATTAATTCCGTCGAGCTACATCCCTGTATGGCATTGCTATTACAGGTTGGCTTAAATTTTTGAAACGCTGCGGTACTTCGTTTGAAATAAGCAGGGCCATGACTGCCCATTTGGTGTAACACAATTAAACGGGGAGTTGGATCTGCTTTGGGGATCGAAGCCAAATATGCCTTCAAACCATCCACCAAGATTTCATCATGACATTCGCCATCGGCATCACACCACTTTTTCTTCAGCGCTTCAGGAAATTCATATTTTTCAACACGTGTGCATGTGCCCTTACAGCCTGAATTATTATCTAGCCACGTCACCTTATAGCCTGCACGCTGTGCAATATCGAGTAAACCTTCGCGATGACTTGCAAGCTGTTCATCATATTCGGTTCTCGGCATACCCGAGAACATACAAGGAACAGACACAGCGGTTGCGGTGCCACATGAACTGACTTGGCTAAAATTGATAATATTTTGCTGACTGAGTTCAGGATTTGTATTTTTAGCATAGCCATTGAGTGAAAAACTTTCCGCGCGCGCAGTTTCACCAACCACTAAGACCATCAATTTTGGTAAGCTTTTGGCGCTTACGTTTTCAACTATATGTGCATCTTCACCATAGCTCAGCAATGGCAAATTCTGTTTCGGTGCTTTTTTGTGATAATAGGAAAATGTCGAAGCGATACTGTTTTGTGGTGAGAGCATGCCTTTTAAGTCACGATGCTCACGAAAGATCGCTGCATAATCAACAAAATAAACAAACAGCAAAGCACCCATGAGGATGAGCGAAAGCACTATATGTAAACCCTTTTTGGCTACCACCGTGCTTAGGGCTTCTTTATGCAGTGGCAAAAGCCAGATCAATAGCACTGGCAAAATAACCAGTCCAAAGACCCAGATAAAAAATTGTGGCGAGATTAAATCCTGCACTTCCTTTACATCTGTTTGCATCATGTTCTGCACTTGGTCAGATGTAATGGTCACGCCTAAACTATTGACAAAATAGGCACTCAAGCCACCAATGATCAGCAAAACACTCGCCAAAAGTTTTGAATTCCATCGCCATTGCAGTAGTTGCATCAGCACATTATAAAGTGCCACCACCACCAGTACGGTTGCCGCTAAGAATAGTCCAGCCTTCAATCCCGTATAAGGTGTGAGCTGCTGGATTTGCTGATAAAACGCGAGGTTCAAAACCACCCCAAGCCATAAGGCAAGCACGAGGTTAAATTGACTTAAACTAAGTCTTGGAATTTTTTGCTGTATTTTAGCTATGACCTGAAGCATATTGGCATCAATTATTGATCTTTGATGCCCTAATCTAAAAATTCAAACTTAAAAATCACTTAAAACTGATCAAAACCAAGCAAGAAAAATAAAAAAAGGCGATGTAAAACATCGCCTTTTGAACAACTTAAATCAAAGTTTTAGAATTTAAATTCTAGACCTGTACCTAGAACAGGTTGTTTGCTTTCATCTGGACCTTGTTCAAGTGCTAAGTAACCTGCATAACCATAAGCTTTCACTTGTTTGCTAAATGCATAATCCGCACCTGCAATGAATTGCTGAGCTTCGTAATCATCACCCTCTTTATAAGTCGTGGTATTTTGACTATATTGTGCTTTTACTGTCCAAGCTTTTGCAGAGGGTAAATTGTATTCTGCACCGACTAACCAACCTTGAGCATCATCAATTTTTGCAGCTGAAGTATTAACCTGAGCGGACTCAACCTCTGAAGTTTGATACAGTGCTTTGAGTGCCAAACCACCCTCAAGATTTACACGACCGATCGCACGAACAGTATTTGCTGCAGCAAATACTGAAGTTACTTTTCCATCTTTATCTAATGCAGGATGCACCTCAGGCGCGCTTGCATTTAAGATCCCTACACCACCAAAGTTCGATGGAATGGCTTTGTCATAGGCTAAACCTGCAACAACAACAGGGCTGTCATAGACAACAGACGCCGACCAAGCATCGCCAAGACCACGACCTGCAGTTTTTACTACACCTTTATCACTCTTGATTCCTGAAGACTCACCTGTTGCAAGCAATGCATTAACTTTAATTGCACCTTCAGCAATTTTAAAAGCTGGTGATTCATAGACAACAACGTTATCTACACGGTTTTCACCCGTCATGATGCCTGTAACATCAGCACGGTTACCCACGTAGTTATTGAATGTATCAACTGGACTAGACAATTGTTTTAATGGTGTATCGTGTGCACCGACTTTCAATGTACCAAGTTTCGCATCTTTCAAACCAACGAAGCGGTTACGCTTAGACCAGTCATCGCCTTCGCCGTCTGAGTTAAATGCCCATTCAATTGCATAAACTGCGCTTAAACGGTCAGTCAGTTTTTCATCGCCCTTTAAACCCAAGAAAGAACTGTTTGAACTGATTTCAACGACATCTTTGTCTGAAACACCCGTTTTATTATCTTCAGGTAAATAATCAACAGACGCATCAATTTCACCGTAGAAGGTTGGTGCTGCAAAGGTTGACCCAGCCAAAAGGCTCAATGCGATAGCCGCTGCTAACTTGGTTTTCATCAAAAATTTTCCTTAAATTATTTTGTAACAGATATTACACACGCGAAACATATTACAAAATTATTAAAATAATATTTGCATTGCTCTTTTAGTGCTTTAGCTGATAAAAAACAACCAAAATCATGATTTAGAAGTGATTTTGGTCATTTTTTGATGCTTTTCCCCAAAATAGAATCGGGACTAAGCTCAATGCAGCCAAACCTGCGATCCAAAATAAATAAGTGCTATACCCCAACTGATCGGCCACTATGCCACTGATGCTATACAGTCCCCCACTCACCGTCGCCATAATGGCAACCTGAAATGTAAAGTCCGTTGCTGCAAATGCTTTACGACTATATTGCATCACCAAAGTCAGCATGATCACGAGCAGCATGGCTGAAATCATGTCTTCGGCAGCATTGATCCCATAGATCAGCCATTCATGTACGGGCCGTTTTGCCTCGAACTGCAAAGCCAGCCATGCATAGGCCAATAAACTGAATATTTTCAATACCGAATAGAAAACCAAGGCCTGCGCCCGAGAAATATACTTCAAGCTAAGACCTGCAAGCCCCGCCCCAATTAAAGCAGCCACTGCACCCAGCATGGTGACATACAGACCGATTTGACTAAAACTCAATCCTAAATCGACCATCAGTGGCTTAAGTAAGGGTCCTGCTAGACCATCTGCAAGCTTAAAACTCAATAAAATCATCAACCACAGTGTGAGAGTTTTAGTTTGAGTAAAATAAGTCAGATACTGGCGAATGGCGTAGAACAAGCCTGAAGTATGTTTATGGTTGTTATCATGCTCTTGAGAGGATTTTATATTGAGCTGTGGCTTTGAAGGTTCTCGATAGAGAAAAATAGGAATCGTATTCATGAACACCAATGCCGCTAAAAACAGAAAGGTGGCTTGCCAATCCAACCAATCCAAGGCCCAAAGTACAGCACCACCGCCCACGATAAAGCCGAGTCTTGAACCAATCACCTGAAAGGTATTGCCCCAGTGCTGTTGGTCAGTTTTTAAAATATTGACAGCCAATCCATCCGTTGCAACATCTTGAGTTGCACCGACCAAATTCATACTGAGTAAAGCCACAAAAAACAGCAGCAAATACATTGGTTCATTCAAGCTTTGGATCGGCAAAAAAGACAGGAAGACCAAGACCACCACGGACAACAACTGCATTGGAATAATCCAACTCCGATAGTGCCCTTTGGACCTTGAACCATGCCGATCAATCCACGGTGCCCAAAAAACTTTGATCGACCATGGCAGCATGAGTAATCCAAAGCCACCTATATGTGCCAAAGATACACCTTGCGCTCTTAAAATCACTGGTAAAGCATGCGTCATAAAACCGACAGGTAACCCTTGCGCCCAATATAAGGAAAACAGTAAAAGATAGAGCTGACGAAGCTGGATCATAAGTTCCTAAATGTTGAATGCGCTGAAGTTACATTTAGAGTAGTCAAAATACGGCTATTTTGCCAATGATCTAAAAAATCATCGACCTAAGATAAGGTCAATGCTGATGCCGTACTTTTAAATGTGCATAACATCAAAAATGGATTTCACTTATATAAGAATATGCATGAATCAAAAGACTCAATTATTTCCAGTTTTGCCCGATCAAGTTCCATCACGCGGTTCCATCCTGAGCCGAACAATTAAAAAAAAAAACTTTTCTTGGCACAAGGATGGAAATTTGACGGCGAATTTCCCAACCTTGCCAAAGCTGTGGCAATCATTTCTCCACATACTTCTAATATAGATGCATGGCACGGTTTTCTCGCCTTGCTTGGGATCGGGATAAAAATAACCATTTTTGGCAAAAACACCCTTTTCGATACTCCCTTAAAACCACTTTTGGATTGGGTCGGCGTGATCCCTGTGCAGCGTGAAAATCCACATGGACTGACGCGTGAAATTACTGAAATTGTCCAAGCGACAGATCAAATTTGGATTGGAATGGCACCTGAGGGAACACGAAAAAAAGCCGATAAAATCCGCAGTGGTTTTTACTATATTGCCTATGAAGCACAGATACCTATTGTGATGTTTAGCTTTGATTATACAAAGAAAACCATTCATTGCTTGGGTGTTTTTGAACCCAGTGGAGATTTTGAAACTGATCTCGAAAAAATTTTGAAGATTTATGATGGCAAATTTTCCCCGAAAAATCCCGAATGGTTGGCCTTGCCGTTACAAAAGCACTGGAAAAAGCCCTAGTCAAATGGCTATTTTTTTGATGTGATGTGCACTTTGTATATTTAACCATCAGATTTCACCCATGAAACTTTTGCAATACCTGATTCCTAGCCTCTTTGTATTGGCACTCAATGGCTGTGATTCTGCAACCAAAACACCTGCGACCACGACACCTACACCAGCCAAAGCACGTGAACCGGTGATCGCGATTGCGCTCGGTGGTGGCGGTGCCAAAGGTTTTGCTCATATTGGCGTGCTTAAAGTACTCGAATCACATGGTATTAAACCTAAAATTGTGACTGGGACCAGTGCGGGTAGTTTTGTTGGTAGCTTGTACGCCAGCGGTAAAACACCATATCAAATGCAGCAATTGGCACTGAATTTCAAAGAGTCCGATATTCGTGACTTAACCTTAAATAGCCAAGGCATTATTCAAGGGCAAAAACTGCAAGACTTTGTTAATAAAAACGTCGGCAATAAGCCAATTGAACAGTTTCCAAAACGCTTTGCTGCCGTAGCCACCCGTTTGGATAATGGCAGCAAAACTGAATTTAACCGCGGCAATGCTGGCCAAGCAGTGCGTGCATCGTGCAGCATTCCGAATGTATTTGTACCTGCAACCATTGCAGGAGTTAAATATGTCGATGGGGGGTTAGTCAGCCCGATTCCAGTGAAAACGGCACGTGATATGGGTGCAGATATCGTGATTGCTGTTGATATTTCTGCGCGTCCTGACGGTAGCAAAGCCGTAAGCATGTTTGGTTTACTCGATCAAACCATTAACATCATGGGACAACAAAGTATTAATGAAGAACTGAAAAATGCTAATTTCGTGATTCAACCTAAAGTGGGACATATCGGCACACTCGATTTGAAGTCGAGCAATGCGACGATTTTAGAAGGTGAAAAAGCCGCACAGCTCAAAGTGAATAGCATTATTAAGGCGATCGATAACTTTAAACAGTCCCCTGCGGCCTTTAAACCAGCACCAAAAGCGAAAATATAATTCAACGATTTTTTTTATATTCATTGAGTTATACATCTGCTACATTGATATAGATACTGGTTCATCTATATCAATTCACCCTTATATAAGAGTAGATGTATGGAATTTATTTTAGAACCTTGGCACTGGTTTGTATTGGGCGTCGCTTTGATGCTTTTTGAACTAATTTTGCCGTCTTTTGCTGCGCTATGGTTTGGCGTTTCCGCAATTTTGGTTGGGATCTTATATTGGATCTTTCCATCCATGGACTTTAATGTCCAAATTGTGGTTTGGATTATTTTTGCCGTGCTCTGCACATTTTTGTGGTTCAAATTTATTAAGCCTTTATCCATTGATAAAACCAAAGCAGGTCTGTCGCGTGAAGCGACGATTGGCCAAGTGGGTATGGTGATTCAAACCCAGCTCAATCATGGCAGCGTTAAAGTTCGCTTCCCGATGCCTGTTTTAGGTTCAGACGAATGGCATTGCCGTACCCAAGATGCACTTCAAGTCGGTGACCGTGTTCGCGTGACCGATATATTAGGCAATGATTTAGTCGTCCAACTGCACAGCAGCAACCACCCCACTGACAATCCATAAATAAGTGAGAAATGACATGTCTGGTGTTTCTATTGTTTTTTTAGCGCTCTTAGTTTTTGTAGCCGTCACCATTTTTAAAGGTGTCCGTATTGTTCCCCAAGGTTATAAATGGATTGTTCAGCGTTTAGGTAAATACCATACAACGCTCAATCCGGGACTGAACTTTGTGATTCCGTATGTCGATGAAGTGGCTTATAAAGTCACAACCAAAGATATCGTGTTAGATATTCCTTCTCAGGAAGTGATCACTCGTGACAACGCGGTACTGCTGATGAATGCTGTGGCTTATATCAATTTAACCACACCTGAAAAAGCAGTTTATGGTATTGAAAACTACACATGGGCGATTCAAAACTTAGTTCAAACCTCTTTACGTTCAATTGTCGGTGAAATGGACCTCGATGATGCACTTTCATCGCGTGATCATATTAAGGCTAAACTTAAAGCCGCAATTTCTGATGATATCTCTGACTGGGGTATTACGCTTAAAACTGTAGAAATTCAAGATATTAAACCTTCTCATACCATGCAAGCTGCGATGGAAGAGCAAGCGGCAGCTGAACGTCAACGTCGTGCGACAGTGACCAAGGCAGACGGTGAAAAACAAGCGGCTATTTTGGAAGCAGATGGTCGTTTAGAAGCCTCTCGTCGTGATGCAGAAGCTCAAGTGGTACTGGCAGAGTCTTCTCAACGTGCAATTGAAATGGTGAGTTCAGCCGTCGGCGATAAAGAAATTCCAGTTGCATACTTACTCGGTGAACAATACGTCAAAGCCATGCAAGATATGGCTAAATCTAATAATGCCAAAACTGTGGTTTTACCTGCGGATGTACTGAATACGATTCGTGGTGTGATGGGACGTAATAACTAAATCTTCACATTAATTAAAATGGGTCGTGATATACGGCCCATTTTTATGTCCAAAACAAAAAAGAAGGCAAAGTTTGTGAATTTATGTTTAAATTTCACGTTATTTTTTTGACGTTTTAGGACTTATCGTTCGATTTCACCTACTTGGCTTAGGCAAATCCCATTGAGTCCCCTAATTAAACGCAATTGTCCAACGCCAAAGCGGATACCGTATGAGCTCCCTGAATCCCACCCTAATTACCTTTCTTTTTTATATTGTCGCCATGGTCGTGATCGGTTTACTTGCATACCGTGCGACCAGTAACTTTTCTGACTACATTTTAGGTGGCCGCCGATTAGGGAGCTTTGTCACTGCCCTTTCTGCAGGTGCATCAGATATGAGTGGTTGGTTGCTCATGGGTCTTCCGGGTGCGATTTACCTTTCAGGTTTATCTGAAATGTGGATTGCAATTGGTCTGATCATCGGTGCTTGGCTCAACTGGCTACTTGTTGCAGGTCGTCTCCGGGTACATACCGAAGTTCAAAATAATGCCTTGACCCTACCTGACTATTTCTCAAATCGTTTTAACGATCAAAAGAAAATCTTACGTATCGTGTCTGCTGTAATTATTTTGATTTTCTTCGCAATTTACTGTGCTTCAGGCATGGTTGCAGGCGCTCGATTATTTGAAAGTATGTTTGGTATGTCGTATAGCACTGCGCTTTGGATCAGTGCCATTGCAACGGTGAGCTATGTGTTTATTGGTGGCTTCCTTGCTGTCAGTTGGACCGATACCATTCAAGCGGGCTTTATGATTTTTGCCTTGCTACTTACCCCTATCGTGGTCATGTTGTCATTCTCTGATTTAAGCCAGTTCACTCTGGCACTTGAAGCGGCACGCCCTCAAGCGATGAATGTATTTGCTGACTTAAGTTTTGTCGCAATCATGTCTTTATTGGCATGGGGCTTAGGCTATTTTGGTCAACCGCATATCTTAGTCCGCTTCATGGCAGCTGATTCAGTTAAATCGATTCCTAATGCACGCCGTATTGGTATGACATGGATGACGCTCTGCCTCGGTGGCGCAGTTGCAGCAGGCTTCTTCGGTATTGCTTATTTCCAACAGCATCCAGAACTGGCAGGTGTCGTTACAGCAAACCCTGAAACGGTCTTTATGGAATTGACTAAAATTCTATTTAACCCATGGGTTGCAGGTATCGTACTGGCTGCGATTTTAGCTGCGATCATGAGTACCTTAAGCTGTCAGCTTTTAGTCTGCTCAAGTACATTAACTGAAGACTTTTATAAATCATTCTTACGCAAAAATGCTTCACAAAAAGAATTGGTTTGGGTCGGCCGTATCATGGTGTTAATGATTGCGTTGCTAGCGATCTATATGGCGGCTAATCCTGACTCTAAAGTCCTTGGTCTCGTCGCATATGCATGGGCAGGCTTCGGTGCTGCATTTGGCCCACTGATTATCATGTCATTGTTCTGGAAACGCATGACACTCAATGGTGCTTTAGCAGGTATGGTGGTTGGTGCTGTTATGGTTATTCTATGGAAAAACCTCTGGGGCGATACAGGCGTTTATGAAATTATACCGGGCTTCATCTGCTCACTCATTGCAATCATCATTGTGAGCTTAATGGGCAAAGCACCATCTGCTGAAGTCACTGAAAAATTTGAAGAAGCAGATCGTATCTATAAAGAAAGTATTTAAGACCAATCGCACTTAAATTTAATTTCTAAGTTTTAATATCTGCAAAAAAGGACGCCTAGCGTCCTTTTTTGTTTTTTATCATGTCATCCATTTAGCTATTCCGTATATGGTTTATTGACTTCTGTTCCAAATATACAAAATATAAAAAAGCCCACAACATGTTAAATGTGTGGGCTAATGTCTTTACTACGTCATATTAACTTTGACGTTTTAATAAAAACTGCGTGATCTTGTGTAATTCTGCCGCATCTTCTGCAAAATAATCCAAAGCTTGAAGTGCTTGTGCATGTAATTCTTCTGCATAAGCTTGGGCTTGCTCGAGACCCATTAACGCAGGATATGTGGATTTATCCACTTGTTGATCTTTACCCGCTGTTTTACCCAATGCTTCAGTGTCAGCAATAATATCTAAAATATCATCTTGAACTTGGAACGCTAAACCAATAGCAAGTCCAAACTCACGGAGTTTAGGAATGGCTTGATCTGTGCCATTAAATATTGTCACTGCAGCCATCATGATTGCAGCAGAAATTAAAGCACCAGTTTTATTTCGATGAATATTTTCCAGTTCATCCTGACTGACATGCTTGCCTTCCGCTTGTAAGTCTAGAACTTGGCCATTGACCATTTTGGAAGTTGCAGTCGCTAAAATTTGCATTTGCTTTAAGATGATCGGCGCTTCAACGGCTGGGCCTTGATCAAAGAGACGGCTGCCTAAAACTTCAAAAGCCATCGATTGTAAAATATCGCCAGCAAGTAAAGCCGTATCTTCACCAAAAGCCACATGACAGGTTGGTTGACCACGACGGAGTAAATCGTTGTCCATACACGGCAAATCATCGTGTGCCAATGAATAGCAATGAATAAATTCGATCGCCACTGCAGCACGGCGTACGGCTGCAAAATTTGTATTGGATTTTAACGCTGCTGTTGCATAACAAAGTGCCGGTCGAACGCGTTTTCCACCCAACATCACAGCATGATACACCGCCCCTTTTAAGGGTTCTGGAATTGAAAATGCATCAAGCGCTGTCAGTAAATCCTGCTGAATACGCTGCTGCGCTTCTGTCAGGGCATGTGTGGAAACGTCTGTTAAAGAAGACACATTCACCTCAAATACTTTAAATATTTAACTGCTTCGTTCATTAGCAAATTGATTGCCAATGTTTTCTGTCAATTTTGACCTGTTGCATCATACTGCTTTCTCAGATCTTTCTCTATGTTACGGCCTAAATCTATGTGTTTTTCCCACAATTTGATGGTTTTTTAAATGTCGTTTCCTCAAATAGCGCCACATTTTGTCCATCATTAAAACAGGTACAATTTTTCGAGCCTTTCTTGGCTTGATATAAAGCCTGATCGGCACGTGCCAATGTTTCAAAAAATGACTCCGTACCATCCCACAAAGCCACTCCGCATGAGATAGACAGTTGTAAAGCCTTATCCGCATAATTCATCGAAGAAGCATAGATTTGCTCACAACATTGTTGTGCAATCGAACATGCAGTCGATATAGCCGTGCGTGGCAAAATCATTGCAAACTCTTCCCCACCCATGCGATATATTTGTGCATCTGCGAGTTGACTAATTTGCCCCCTTAAAAGCTGCGCACTTTTTCTTAAAACCTCATCGCCAAACGCATGACCGTAGATATCATTGATTTGCTTAAAATTGTCTAAGTCGAGCATCATCAAACAAATTTCATTGGCTTGTTCGACCGCGAAGCTTTTTTGCCACTGAGAAAGGTCTAAATCAAATCCACGTCGATTTTTTATCCCTGTCAGATAATCAAAATAAACTTGTTGTTCGAGTTGTTGGTTATGTTTCAACAGCGATAATTCGAATTGCTTTAAATTTGTAATGTCCGCACAGCACAACAACACATGTTCCAAATCGCCACTTTGTTGAAACTTTGGTTTGAACGTGAACCAATAATGCCGTTCATTTTCACTATACATAAAGGGTTCAATGCTATCGTTCTCTAAACAGCGTAAATCAAACTCAGAACTTGTGGCTTTGGTTTTTTGCTGCATCACGGACACATGATTCAATACAATCTCTTGTAAGTCTGACTGAAATCGATGTTTAAATATTTGATTGGCGCATATCAGCTCAGCTGTCGCAGAAAATAACGCAGCAGGCATTGGCAACGCTTCTAATACAGCTAATTGTTCAGTAGGTAGGTCCGATTTTATCAAATGGAGCGTAAAACTCTGTCCTTCAGGTCAGAGATATAAGCGACACGACATGAAGTGTCGTTTGATTTAACTAAGGACTATTTTCCTTGAGTTTTGATTGTTAATATAAGTACATGAA
>NZ_VPCH01000054.1:0-22204 GCF_013418285.1 Acinetobacter sp. YH12152 | reverse complement strand
CTATTTAAGTGATGTGCTGAAAAGGTTGCCGACACATAAAGTGACTCAGATTGAAGAATTGCTACCACACCGCTGGAAACCTAAATCGAATTAAAAAATAGGCATGGGGTTCAGCGGACGCTTACGAATTAGCAGATAAATAAAGTATTTCTTCGTTTGCTAAGTAGATTGCCCGAAGTACCAAGAAAAATAGGCTATCATGCAATAGATTTAGGTGGACAAGGTTTATTTAGATTAAAGGAAATGTTATGAAATATTTTTTTATATTTTTAATGAGTAGGTTTACTTTTATATCTGCTTGACATCAATCAAAAAAAATAACTGTTAATGTAAATAACCTGAGTTTGTTAAACAATAAGCAGAAAGTGGTTGCCTATATTGGAATTGAGATGGGTGGCGGTAGCCCAAGAATTGATATGTCGGAAGGTGTAATTTCAAGTCAGCGTATTTATCAAATTGAATTTTTAAATAAGGCTAATAGAAAATGATTATTTCAAAACTAATTCTATTATTAATGAGTATTTTTATATTAGTATCTTGTATAAATACAAAAGTTACTAAAGAAGGGGAATACTTTAAAACAATTAATTATAAATTCTTTAAAGATTTTAAACCCAATGAAGAAGTCTTAATAGATAAAATTGATAATAAATATTCAGTGATTCAAATAAATAAGTCTGACCTTCCTTTAAGTGATTTTACACAAATTGATAATAAATTAAAAAAAGATGGGTGGAGAAAAATATCAGCTAAAAATAATTTTTTTGAATATTGTTTTGGTGAGAAAATTTATTTGGGTGCACTATTTCCAGAAAAAGAAAAATATAGAAATTTTGCAGGTAATGAGGTTTTACCATTTAATCAAAAAAAATGGCTAGTCATTTTGTCTTATAGTGAAGGAAAAGTAAATTATTGCCGCAATGATGAATTGGAAAATATAGAGTTGGAGTATTTGTGATAACTTATTTATATTTTTTTTAATAGGTTTATTTGACTTTATTAATTAGATAAAAATTTTAAAGATAGGTTATCCATGAGTTAATCTTATTCAAGTATTAACTTGGGTATGAGGTCGGTCTAATTCTGTGTATTTGTTTAACATGGCTATAAGTGTATGGATTTCATTAGGATGACTGGGCTTTGTTGCATAAATATGTAAGCATCTGATTTAAATAAATTTAATTTTGGATCAAAAAATAATCAAAACTTTTAAAATCATATAGTTATGAAATCTTTGTGCAACAAAGCCTTTTGATAGCGAACTTGAGAATTGGTGTAGTAAATCAGCTTTTGGTTTAGATAAAAGTAAATTTAAGAATATATTGGAGGAGGATAAGGCATTTAGTGAGGCCTTACAGAGTATATAAATGATTAATGCAAAAAAAATTGTGGGTAAAATAGAAGGCCTTAAATGTGAAGATTCTGTTATACAGCCTTTTAAAAATATTGGTAAACAAGTCGCAACTACAGCTCTGCTAGGAGTATTGACAGAAAGTACTTCACTCTTAAGTGCAGCCCCAATATTAATTCTCGCTTCAAAAGGTAGGAGAGCAAAAACTTTTACTTTTAAAATAGATGGGATTGATGTTATTGGGCAATTTACTACAGTAAAATTTAATGAAGGGGATCAAGTTGTTATCATTATTAGTGAAGAGCAAGATAAAGGGTTTTATTTAGCTTATGCAGTGTTAATACCAAATAAAGGGATTCTTCATATGTTGTATGATTCTGGGCGTTCATTTAAAAAGCATTGTTTACATTTACTTAAATGGGCAATAGTACTAAGCATATTTTCATGCTTTTTTTTTACTATCATTGCTTTGGTAGGTTATTCAAATGCTGATAATGAAAAAGATATCGTAGACTTTAAAAATCAATTAATAATTTCTTATTTAGTGTCATTTATATTTTCGTTTGGTCTACTATTTAGCTTTTTAATTGGTAAAGATAATGTAGGTTTTTTAGGTCGATACAGTGAGAAAATTTTTGAAATATTAGAGTTTGAACAACCTAAAAATCAAAATCTTTTTAACTCATATCTGATCGATGAAGAAGGTTTACATGTCAGTGTTTTAGATTATAGAAAAAGTTTGATTGGTAAAGATTCCTATCCAAAGGATTATTTTGACAATGAAAATGATAAAAATTGAAGGTCGTATTAATAATCTTGAAGTAGAAAACTCTAAAATTTTGTCCATTGGTAATTTAGGTAAACATGCTGCGAATACTTCGTTAATTGGTACACTGGCTGGTAGTACTTCCTTAATGAGTAACGCGCCCATTATGGCATTAGCTGCAAAAGGTAGAGACGGAAAGACTTTTAGAGGTGAGGTTAACGGAATTCGCGTTGTTGGTCAGTTCACTGGTGTAAAGTTTAAAAATAATACACCTTTAATCATGGTCATAAGTGAAGAGCAAGAGGAAGGATACCATTTTGTATATGCAGCTTTAGATCCTAAAAAAGGTTTGTTACATATGCCATATGAGATGGGTAGATCTAAAAACAAGACATATTTATCTTTGTTTAAAACTGCGACCATAATGTCTATAGTTTTTTGTATTTTATTTAGTTTTATTATTATTTTTCAATATTTTAATATCGATGATATTAGTACAGATAGAATAAAATTTAATATTTTTATTTTTTATTCAGTTAGTTTTCTTTTTTCTTTTTTCCTAATGTTTTGTTTTTTATTGGGTAAAAATAACTTGAGAGAATTAGCACAAATTTCAGAAAACGTATTTGAACAGCTAAATTTTTCAGATGTAAAGGAACAAGATTTATATAAATCTAGACTTATAGATAGTGAAGGCTTTTACCCGAGTGTGATGAAATATAGAGATGTTTTGATAGGAAAAGACCCTTTTCCTGAAGACTATTTTGACACGAAAAATGAAAAAAATTGAAGGCAAGTTGCAAAATATTGAAATGGTACATTCTAAGATTCTGATATCTTGAATCAAAAAAAGCCCTCAGGGCTTTTTTTACATCTAGACTTATGGCAACTGCTGAATCGGGCTACCACCCAACGCCTGCATTAAAGTCACATAAGCATTGTATTGACTCACCTGAGTTTAGACAAATACAAATAGCTGAAGGCTTAGAGAAACCTGAAAGTTTTTTTAGTACAAGCACCCAAACCAATCGAAGAGTTAGATTTGGATATGTATAGTCACAAAGATGTTGATAAAACTCGGATGGCATAAGCCATCCGATGTTGGAAAATTTAAATTTATTGCTTAGGAAAAGGTTTCGCTGAATTGGAAGCGCAGCGCACAGATGTACTATTATTTGGATTTACATTGGGGCTAGTTGATTGATGATTTTGTTCCATTCCATCCCTATAAATCGTAGTAACACTGCCTCCCATAGCTAAACTTTGTGCTGCTCCTTCTTGACGTGTACTCCTTACGGATTTTAATTTACCCGACTTAGGACCCTGTGGATTGAGTTCAGGTGAGTTTTTATAATACTGTGGATCAAACCAATCGGACATCCATTCATAGTTATCGGTTGCCATATCGTAGAACCCTAAAGGTGTTGGTGGGAAATGACCTAGCAAAGGAACAGTAGCACTAAAATTTAAACTTTTACTGACTTGATCTCTTTGCTCATCACTCCAGACATTACGACCTGTTTCATACTTGTCATTGTCTGTAGGATATATGACATATTGTCCTTTATTTCGGGCAGCATACTCCCATTGGGCTTCAGTAGGTAAATTCATAGGGATACCGACTTGTTTTCCTAACCATAGACAATAATCTGATGCCTGTTGCCAACTGATCCCTGCTGGTGCCATAGGTTGGCGTAGCTTTTTAGTTATTTTTTCCATACTTATACGAGGTAAACCTAAACTGTCTGTATAAATATCAAAATCATCGAATGTGGTTTTATATGCATTTAGACTAAAGCTATCAAGGGTCACTTTATGTGCAGGCATGGCAGCATAAAGTCCAACAATAGGCAGTTTATCTTTACGTGTGAGTGGGCCGAAGTCCCCCATCATAAAGGTGCCACCATCCACAAAAATCATATTTTTTTTGGTTTTTTCAACCAATTTTTGAATTTTGGATTGTAGCTCAGGAGAAGCACTATTTTGATTAGTAGAAGGAGTTTGTGGCTCATTCGCACTTTTTGCACAAGCACTTAAAGCAAAAGTAGATAATAAAATAAGAGCTAGGTTTTGATTAATCATATTCTTAAAAATTATAGAGTTGTTAAAATATTGCCAAAAAATAAAGCAAATACAATCAAGGGATAAAGAAAATTTAATATCTCAAAAAGAGAGTTTTTGTTATTTATTGAGCCACTCTGAATAGGTCTAACAGCTTAAGTTTACATCAAGGTCATGCAAGCATTATCTCAAACTCGACTTAACTCGAAACCAAGGGGATATTGATCTCTAGGGGGATTACACTGGACAACTCGATCTGCTTGTTTGTTTGATATGACAATTAGCATGAGTGGTTTGGACGTAAAGATCAAGTATTTTGTAATATGTAAAAATGCCATTATTAATATATTTAAAACCTTTATCTCCACACAGGAATGGATGAATGTCATTTAACATGTGCATCCTCGTGCTGAAACCCAGTCCAAAAGTAATATGCAAAAAATTGAAGGGGATATTATTCGCTTTTTAAACTATGGTGAAGATGCCAGTATTGCTGAAGATATTATTATTGCGCTCAATTCGCGGCAAGACTACGCAGGTGGTCGAGAGAACCAATGGTTAAAAGATTTCCTGAAATACCGTAAACAGGCAAAAAAGATACAAGGTTACCCTTTGAATCATTTAATTGTAAAAAAATCAAGATGATATGCAATTTAAACAGTTAGATTATATGGGTGGTTATGCAGACAATACTGCTATTTTAGCATCAAATTTAGATATTCTAGCGCCATTTGAAGATCAGGAAATACAACTCTATCAAACATGATAGAGTTGTATTGGGTGAGACTACATAATTTTTTTAGTTTGGTTTACTACACAGCGTACAGAGTTGTCAAAGTTTGGATTGATTACTCCCTTAAATCTTTCAGGGAAATCTACTGGTTGAATAGGGTGAGTATGACTACGCCGTACAGTTAAACCCTCCCCCATCTGCAAGGTTTGGCCATCTAGAGGTTTAGCACTACGGAGGACTTTCTCAGTTCCTGCTTTAGGGCCTTTCGGGTTTTTTTCAGGGGAATGTTGATAATAATCTGCTGCATACCAATCAAGCATCCATTCATAGTTGTCTGTAATTAAATCATAAAAACCTAGTGCTGAAGCTGGGTATCTGCCTATTACAGAAATTTCAGCACCAATAGACTTAAATTCATGAAATAATGCTTGTCGCTGTTTAAAACTCCATACATTTACGCCATTTTCGATTTTTCCTGTATTGGTTGGAAAATGAATCTTTTGGCCTTTATTGCGGGCAGCATATTCCCACTGAGCTTCGGTCGGGAGGTCTATGTCAAGTTTTAGTTGTGTACCTAACCATTGGCAATAATTTCGTCCCTCTTGCCAAGAAACACCTGCAGAAGAAACAGGATATCTAAATTGTGAAGAGTGAGACTCGGTTGAGCCTACTTTAGGGGTATTGGTTGCAGCGCTGTATATGTCTAAATCTGCATAAGTGGCTTTATAAGCAGACATGCTAAAGCTATCCAGAATTACTTTGTGAACTGGTTTGCTATCAATCTTGCTGTCATAATGATCAAAATCTCCCATCATAAAAGTACCACCTTCCACAAAAATCATATTATTCTTGGTTTTTTCTAGCAATTTTTGAATTTTGGATTGTAGCTCAGGAGAAGCACTTTTTTGATTATTAGAAGGAGTTTGTGGCTCATTCGCACTTTTTGCACAAGCATTTAAAGCAAAAGTAGATAGTAAAATAATGGCTAAATTTCGATTAATCATATTCTTAAAAATTATAGAGTTGTTAAAATATTGCCAAAAAATAAAGCAAATACAATCAAGAGATAAAGAAAATTTAATATCTCAAAAAGAGAGTTTTTGTTATTTATTGAGCCACTCTGAATAGGTCTAACAGCTTAAGTTTACATCAAGGTCATGCAAGCATTATCTCAAACTCGACTTAACTCGAAACCAAGGGGATATTGATCTATAGGGGGATTACACTGGACAACTCGAACTGCTTGTTTGTTTGATATGACAATTAGCATGAGTAGTTTGGACATAAAGATCAAGTATTTTGTAACATGTAAAAATGCCATTATTAATATATTTAAAACATGTGTCTCGACTCGGGAATGAATGTCATTTAACGTGTGCATTATTTGAAAATCAGGAAATACAACTCCATCAAACTTGATATAGCTGTATTGGGTGAGACTACATAATTTTTTTAGTGTGGTTTACTACACAGCGGACAGAGTTGTCAAAGTTTGGATTAATTACCCCTTTAAATCTTTCAGGAAAATCTATTGGTTGTACTGGGTGAGCATGACTACGCCGTACAGTTAAACCCTCCCCCATCTGCAAGGTTTGGCCATCTAGAGGTTTAGCACTACGGAGGACTTTCTCAGTTCCTGCTTTAGGGCCTTTCGGGTTTTTTTCTGGGGAGTGTTGATAGTAATCTGCTGCATACCAGTCGAGCATCCATTCGTAATTGTCTGTCGTTAAATCATAAAAACCTAGAGCTGAAGGTGGGTATTGTCCTACTTCAGAGATAAGTGACTTAGGTGCTTTATATTTTTTACGTAACTGTATACGTTGCTCAAAACTCCACACATTTACTCCATCTTCAATTTTACCGGTATTGGTTGGAAAATGAATCTTTTTGCCTTTATTGCGGGCTGCATATTCCCACTGGGCTTCGGTCGGGAGGTCTATGTCAAGTTTTAGCTGTATACCTAACCACTGGCAATAATTTCGTCCCTCTTGCCAAGAGACACCAGCAGACGAGTTAGGATATCTTGCTTTTGAAGATAAGGATTCAGTTGAGACCACTTTGGGTGTATTGGTTGCAGCACTGTATATGTCTAAATCTGCATATGTGGCTTTATAAGCAGACATGCTAAAGCTATCTAGAGTTACTTTGTGAACAGGTTTGCTATCAATCCTGCTGTCATAATGATCAAAATCCCCCATCATAAACGAGCCACCTTCAACAAAAATCATATTCTTCTTGGTTTTTTCTAGCAATTTTTGAATTTGTGCTTGTAATTCGGGAGAAGCATTATTTTGATGATTAGAAGGTGCTTGAGTCTCGTTGGTAGTTTTTGCGCATGCACTTAAAGCAAAGGTTGATAGTAAAATAATGGTTAGGTTTTGATTGATCATATTCTTAAAAATTATAGAGTTGTTAAAATATTGCCAAAGAATAAAGAAAATTTAATATCTCAAAAAGAGAGTTTTTGTTATTTATTGAGCCACTCTGAATAGGTCTAACAGCTTAAGTTTACATCAAGGTCATGCAAGCATATCTCAAACTCGACTTAACTCGAAACCAAGGGGATATTGATCTATAGGGGGATTACACTGGACAACTCGAACTGCTTGTTTGTTTGATATGACAATTAGCATGAGTAGTTTGGACATAAAGATCAAGTATTTTGTAACATGTAAAAATGCCATTATTAATATATTTAAAACATGTGTCTCGACTCGGGAATGAATGTCATTTAACGTATGCATTATTTGAAAATCAGGAAATACAACTCCATCAAACTTGATATAGCTGTATTGGGTGAGACTACATAATTTTTTTAGTTTGGTTTACTACACAGCGGACAGAGTTGTCAAAGTTTGGATTAATTACCCCTTTAAATCTTTCAGGAAAATCTATTGGTTGTACTGGGTGAGCATGACTACGCCGTATGGTTAAGCGCTCTCCAATTTGTAGTGTTTGGCCATCTAGATGGTTTAGCACAACGTAACGCATGGTTACAGGAGTGAATTTACAAACGGGGACTAATTTTATTGGAGTAATTGCAGCAACATTTGGCAAGGTTGCGGATGTGTTAGACCGTCAGCTTAAAATGAAAATGTTGCAGGTTGGTGAATCAGCAAAATTAAGATATTTAAAAGGTTGGGCCAAGAGAATTGCTTGTGGTGGTTTATATGGTGGTGCGATACTTTTAGCAATCGTTGAAATCTTTAAGGCAAATGATGCATTTAAGAAAGATCAATATGCAATTATGACATTATACGGTATCAACGCAATTGTTGTACTTTTGACAACACATGCTTTTGTGAGAAGCAGTCTTATGTTACTAGGCTTGCGCCTTAGCTATTGGGGTTTAATTTTAATTGATGTATCAGTAGTGATTAGTTATGGAATTGATCAGTTAAAGAAAAGAGAAATACGAAATTTTCTGGAAGCTTCGGCATGGGGTAAAGAGAGTGAAAAGTGGAGTCTAGCTACCGAAAAAAATGAGTTTGAAAAAATTTACGAGTAACTTTAAAAATGTTAAGAGAAGACTACGAAACCAAATTCACCACATTGAATCAACCCTTTGAGATAGGGGTTCCGAATAAAAATGGTCGTTTGCGTCTGCGGGAAATTGATATCAAAAGGTTAAACACTGATCAGCTCTATCCCCACCGTCAAGTAATTCGTTTTAATTCTACCTTTGTGGAAGTGATGGATAGTTGGGAGTTTATTCGTGGACGTGCCACCGCATTGGCACTTCCGATGTGGGGGGTGTTAATACTAGGTATATTTGTATGTTTATATGGTCTTTATAAAGTTATTTTAGCGCAAGAATATTTATTAGTAGTCGGGTTGGGCATTTTTATACCAGGAATACTGTACTTAATTTATTCCAATTACCAAATGGCAAAATATGATCTATTTGGTTACACGCATTATCCTATTCGTTTTAACCGCAAAACCCAAAAAGTATACGCTTTTTCACCCCAGCAACAAAAAATTATTGAACTGAATTGGCAGGATTTACGTTTTTCCGCGGTTAAAGAAGGGGATGAAATAGAGTTAAGAGGAAGCCTAGTTAATTCAGAAAATATCGTCGAAGAAGAAATCATTTTTCCATTTTTGGCACCTATATATGAACCTAATCTTATAGATCAGCATTTAGCATTTTTTAAAGCCTATATGCAAGGTGATGATTTAGAAAAGATTGATGTAGCGATTCCAGAGTTTTTTGATGTTTATAATCGAAAGCCAAGTTTTAAAGAAACTTTTGAACGTGTTTACATGATTAACGATATTGTAGAAAGGGTTCAAGAAAAAAGACCAGAGGAAAGATATATGTTATCGGTCACCTTAAATAGTATTTTTTGGTTGCCAAATTTATTTTTAAGAAGGATGGGACTATTTTTTTCAAAAATCCCGAACTGGCCTGCATATGTTGAAAAAGAATGTGAGATTGATATTGCTGATGCTTATGATTCCAGAAGACAACAGCGTCATCTTGAACCATTAACATTTAAAGGGACACAGGTTTTAGTTATAGTTTTGAGTGGATTGATTTTATTTAGTTTAGCGATCGCTTTTTTTACAGGACTTGCTTATTTAAGTTGGAACTCTAGATAATTATAGTCTACCAGACTAACTTGAATACAAAAAAATGCGTGCTTACATTTCAGGGGAATTAGCATAAAGAGCCTATAATGGATCAGTTTAATTCTCTCCATGTGGTGATCCGTTTCAATTTCACGATTGTTGAAATTTGTGGGAAGAATTCTATGCCGAATCTTATTTAATTGATATAAAAAAGCCCCTCAGGGCTTTTTTATATCTAGGCCTTAAGGCAATTGCTGAATCGGACTACCACTGAAAAGATCTTGGATCAGCAAATCACCCATCTGGTGCAGATTAAAGGTTAGGTTAAGAGTATGAAAAAAAATGGATTGATATTATTTTGTACAATAATGTGTCTATTTTTTGCCGCTTGTACTAAAGAAAGTAATTTTCAAAAAGGTACACATGTAGATAATAAAAGTTCAGAGCAGTTGTATGTTGAAGCTGGTGATTACTACCTAGGTCTTAATGGTAAGGAAAAAAATTATAAAAAAGCTTTTTCATTACTGATGCAGTCAGCTGAGCTAGGCCATTCAAAAGCTCAAACTGAAGTTGCTCGTATGTATTATGATGGGGTAGGGGTGAATCAAGATTATGAAAAAGCATTTTATTGGTTTGAAAAAGCAGCGAAGAAAAATGATGAAATAGGTTTGTATAACCTCGGAGTTATGTATAAAGAAGGTAAGTACGTAAAGCAGGATGATGTACAAGCATTAAAATATTTTGAGGAGTCGTCAAAAAAAGGACTTTCAGAAGCTCAGTTTACTTTAGGAAGGCTTTGTTGCACAAAGATTTCATAACTATATGATTTTAAAAGTTTTGATTATTTTTTGATTCAAAATTAAATTAAAAAAATTTAGAAGTTAAATTATTATATCTAATATTATTATTTATATTATATTTTTATATGAGTTTTTATGATATAGTTTTTATTCTTTTCTGTATGTTATATATCCAATATAAATGTAGCCTACAATATTTTTTTTTACTTCGCATCCTATTTTGAGTGGATTATCCTTAATCTATAAATTTAGGTTTGTACATAAACTATTCTTACGATCCTAAATAAAATCAAAATTGGAGATAGGCGAAGCTATTAAAACTAATGGAGATAGCGATGACTAGAATAGCAATTATTGGTTCAGGTCCTAGTGGCATGGCACAATTAAGAGCATTCCAATCAGCAAAGGCCAAAGGTCTAGAAATTCCCGAAATTATATGTTTTGAAAAACAAAGTGATTGGGGGGGGCAATGGAACTATACTTGGCGTACAGGTGTAGATGAAAATGGAGAGCCCGTTCATAGCAGTATGTACCGTTACTTGTGGTCTAATGGGCCAAAAGAAGCATTAGAGTTTGCGGATTATACGTTTGACGAACATTTTAAAAAGCCCATCGCCTCTTACCCACCAAGAGAAGTGTTGTGGGATTATATCAAGGGTCGTGCGGAAAAAGCCAAGATCAAACATTTGGTCAGATTCAATACCGCGGTGCAGCATGTCTGCTACGATGAACATAAAAAGAAATTTACTGTTGAAGTAGAAGATTACAAGAACCAAAGACACTATGTGGAAGAGTTTGACTATGTGATTGTAGCCTCAGGGCACTTTTCGACACCAAAAGTACCCGTATATAAAGGCTTTGATCGTTTTCATGGTCGTATTTTACATGCCCATGATTTTCGTGATGCCCGTGAATTTGCAGATAAAACGGTACTGCTTGTGGGCAGTAGCTATTCGGCTGAAGACATCGGTTCACAATGCTACAAATATGGCGCAAAGCAAATCTATAGTTGTTATCGTAACAAACCGATGGATTTTAGATGGCCGAAAAATTGGTCTGAGAAAAAACAGCTAATACGTGTAGATGAACGTAAAGCTTATTTTGGAGATGGTACTTCAGCAAAAGTTGATGCGATTATTTTGTGTACTGGTTATCTTCATCATTTCCCATTTATCGAAGATAAATTGCGTTTAAGAACACACAATTGTTTATATCCACTAGATCTTTACCAAGGTGTGGTATGGGAAAAAAATCCCCGTTTATTTTATCTAGGTATGCAAGATCAATGGTATACCTTCAATATGTTTGATGCCCAAGCTTGGTATGTTAGAGATATCATATTAGGTAAAATTTCTTTGCCAAATATCATGGAAATGCAACATCATACTGAGAAGAAGCATTTAGAAGAGAAAGCTCTAAGTACAGATGAAAAGAAAGCACGTTTCCAAGGTGAATATGTGAAATATTTAATTAGTGAAACAGATTACCCTAATTTTGACGTTGATGGGGTGCATAATATTTTCATGCAATGGAAAAAGCACAAGAAAGAAAATATTATGGAATTTAGAGATAAAACGTATCGTTCAGTTATGACTGGAAAAATGGCAAGACCACATCATACGCCTTGGTTAGAAGCTCTCGATGATTCTTTAGAGAACTATTTAGATTCAGAAGGTGCTAAAGAGAAAAATTTTATTTAGCCAAAATTTAGAAAAGTAGCTAGAAGTCAAATGGGAGCTTTGCTCCCATTTTTATACGATAAAATTCATATACACGAGTAAGTTTATCTAAAAGGTGCAGAATCACATTTGAAAATTGCTAATAAAATATTAGAAGATTGAATATTCATCTAAAAAGTTTCTATATAACCCGAATCGCGGATAAGAAATTGACTTGAAAAATAGGAGGACTAGAGCCATCCGTTAGATTGGTTGTACTCCTGAAACACTTCGTGCCTGGCATCAAAAGCATTTAGATCAGCAAAATCCTATTAAAGTACAACAGATATCTGATCAAGAAAAAATGAAGCAAATGGAACGTGAAATTAAAGAATTAAAGCGTGCTTTCGCCCAGGCGGAGCTCGACCGCCCACACAAATAATGATGGATTTCATCCATAATAATAAAGTGTTATACGGTGTTGATGCGATTTGTAGGATTTTACCGATCTCAGCTTCAACCTATTAACGAACTTTAGATCTCGCTGACAATCCAGAACATCGAGCGAAACGAAGTCTACATGATGAGCATCATGCTGAACAAATTAAACGAATTTGGAAAGAAAGTTCAGGCCGATATGGTGTGCTTAAGGTCTGGCAACAATTGAAACGTGAAGGTTATGTTATCGCACGTTGTACAGTTGCTCGATTGATACAGAAGCTAGGTATACAAGGTGTTATGGCGTTTTAAAACATCTGACTGCCTATCAAAGAGATTATTTATTGGTCGAATAATCTCAAAACCTGATTGACTACCAAGACGGTATCTCAGGTGAGTAACTTTACGTATATTCAAACTCATTCGGGCTGGGTCTATACCGCCTTTATTATTGATGTGTTCTCACGAGCAATTGTTGGATGGAAAGTATCTACACGGATGAATACAGATATGGTGCTCGATGCACTTGAGCAAGCATTGCATGATCGAGGGATGCCAAAGAATGTGATTCATCATTCCGATAGAAGTGTGCAATATCTTTCCAGTCGCTATACCAATCGTCTAGAAGCAGCAAATTCACGAGCGTCAGTCGGTACAAATGGTGATTCATACGATAACGCTTTGGCTGAAACAGTGAATGGGTTATACAAAACAGAGGTGATTGAATATTTAAAAGCAGACTGGCAAGGTTTAGCGGATGTACAACTTGCGACATTAAATTGGGTAGATTGGTTTAACAAAAAGCGTGTACACAGCGCATTGGGTTATGTACCTCCTTTTGAGTTTGAAGCAATGTACTATGATAAGATTAACCCGTTAGGTCAGGTGGCCTAACTTAAATAAAAATGTCTCCGACAAACCCGGTACGCTTCAAATTTAATGAAAGCCTCTATAGTGAAAAAAATTAAGTTTTAATAAAAAAGCGCCTTTGAATGTAGGCGCTAAATTTTAATGCTTGATACACTAACGCTAATATTCAAGTATACTTAATTTAACATAATCTATATTATACGAAATGCATAGACATTTTAATTGGTGAATAACAGCTTTTTAAAATATCCTTGTTTTTCATATAGTTAAAAATTTTTCATCCCCCTGAAAAACAACAAAAAACTGACTTGGAAACAAGTCGGTTTCTTTTTAAGCAATTTTGATACTTCTTGCCAATAAAATTGATCAATATTTAATCAATTTGTCATTTTTCTCTGCGTTATCAAGCCAGCGCTGGCTTAAATTATCCCCAATTTCTGCGGACAACTCTTGGGATAAAAATCCGCCAATTTTGTACGCCTGAGCGCACATGTATTTAGGGGTTTTGCGGATATTCACAATCCCTTGTATTCAATATCATGAAGTCATAAGAGAACAGGACGTTCCGCAGAATAAAAATAAATAATCGCACAAGGATCGGCGGTACGACAGGAGTCATGCCAAGCGAACCAATACGAAAAAGCCCGACAGGATGTCGGGCTTTTTTTATGGCTTAAATTTCTATAACTGAGTATTGATCTGATAGCGTGTATTACGTCCCCCACCTTCCAATTTGACGATACAACCTTTCTCAAGTAAGTCAGATAAATGACGAGTAGCTGTCGCCTTACTTGTTTTAGCAACTTTTTGATATTGTGACGCGCTAATACCATGTTCAAAGCCATTTTCCCCACCGTCTAATAAACGATTGAGGACTTTGCGCTGTTCTTCACTCAGGGCTAAATTTGAATATTTATGCCAAAACTGGCTTTTAAATAATGTCCGATTGATCTGTACTAAGGTTTTTTCAAGGCTATCATTCAATGTATCTAAAAACCAAACTAGCCAATCGGTGATATCAGAATCATTTTTTTGAGTTTGTTCTAATATCTCATAGTAACTTTTACGTTTATTCAATATCGCAGTAGACATAGCATATAAACGAATGCTCTGTTCATCCATTTGAGCTAAAGAAAGGTCTGTAAGTGTACGTGTAATACGTCCATTACCATCATCAAAAGGATGTAGGGTAACAAACCATAAATGGGTAATACCTGCACGTAACAGAGGATCAAGCAATGAATCATTTAGACTTTGATTAAACCAATCTATGAAGGCATTTAAGCGTTCTTCTAAGCCTTGTCTTGGCGGTGCTTCAAAGTGCACTTTAGGATAGTCCAATCGACCTGAAACGACCTGCATAGGCTCTGATCCCCTGAGTTGACCAATGCGTAAACGTTGCATTGTCCAATCTGGGTCATTGAAAAGCCAACGATGCCACTGCATGAGACGATTAACAGTCAATGGTTGCTTAACATCGTTAAGCGCATCTAGCATGATATTGGCTAAACCTTCTGATCGATCTGAGCTTGGATAAGGCTGTTCAAGTGTGACACCTAAGCGTTGAGCTAGAGATGATCGTAGTGAAAAAACATTGATCGTTTCGTTTTCAATCGCAGATGAAGCAACAAGATTGGCAAGCAGAGTATCTAGGGTGAATTGCTCTTTTGCTAAATCATGCTGACTTTGCCCCAGAATAATCCCTATTTTTTGATGTATCTGTCTGGTTTTAGGTAAGATAACTGAATCTAGCCATGTAAAATTTGTCCAGTTTTCTGTTTGCCAAATCCATTTCTGCATTTTCAATCGCTCATCTAAAATTTCAGATGAGTTGAATATAGCACTTATTCGGCTCATAACAAGAGCCGAATATGATAATTAATCAGCTCATTTTTTATAGGACATTTTAAATAGTTTATCGCATAGACATTTTAATTGGGGAATAACACAAAAAATGGGAGCTAAGCTCCCATTTTTAATGAATATTTTTAAATAAGGCTAGGATGTGCATCTAAGATTCTAATTAATGTTGCCGCTGGTCCTGTCGGATAGCGTCGGCCTTGTTCCCAGTTTTGCAGGGTGCGATGACTGATGTGGAGACGTGCAGCAAATTCGCTTTGACTTAAACCAGTTTTTTCTCGGACTTCCTTAATATCAGGTAATTCAAGTTCGGTTGTTCGACTTGCTTTGATCTCTTTGCGTTTGATTGCTCCAGCTTCTTTAATCGAAGCGACCAAGTCATCAAATAAATTGTTATCCATGAAATTGCTCCTTCACGAGTTGGCGCAGAATGGCGGTTTCTTTATCCGTTAGATCATCTTTTACAGATTTTGGATAAGCCACCAAGAAAAAGATTTGATCATCCTCATTTACCCAATAGTAAATTACTCTGATACCGCCACTTTTACCTTTATTACCTTGAGCGCAACGTACTTTCCGAATGCCACCACCATTCTTGATCAAGTCACCTTTATCAGGTTGAACCAATAGATCTTGTTGAAGTTGACGATATTCCTCATCAGATACAAGGTCTTTGATTTGCTTGGTAAAGATACTAGTTTCAATGAATAACATAGATTCTATGTACGTCAATGGCGTACAAGTATTCTAGCAGTTTCCACATTAAAAAACGAGAGCTGCTGCCCTAATAACCAAATAGAAATGTCCTATATGGACATTTCCAAGTCAAGCACAGGATTCAGATTTCGTTGTTCAATCGCTGTTTTCTGTGCTTGTCTTCGTGGCATCTTTTGAGAACGATTGCGTTTGTTTTGGTGTTCCAGTTGTTCATGCTGTTGTTGAATATGTGCCAGCACAGAACCCAAACGTTTATTCTCAACAATCTCTCGTTGATTGAGCTGACTTAATTTATCGAAGATGCTGTAATTGATTTTTCTTCCCTGATATTCAATGGCTACAGTACCATCCGGATATTCCAGGAACTCAAGATACTTGCCGACCAATCTTTGATTTTCTTCGCTGTTTTCCCAAGATATATACGCATTTATCATAAGTAATCGTCAAGCTGTTCGTAACCCTGCGGAGTTCACGCCAGGTAAAAATATCATCCAGTTCAAGATCAGATTCGCTTAATGGCCGATGCAGGTTCTTTGAGTTTCGCGCACATTTGGCGAACTTCTGATTGAACTGCTCAATAAAGCAGGGTAACCATATATTGGCCTCTGCAATCGAACCGATGCCTTCCAGGCGCATCTCTTTGATCAGACGGTCCTGAAGGGTTCTGTTGGCACGTTCCACACGACCTTTGGCTTGGGGTGAGTTGGCAAAGATAATATCGATGTTCAAATTATTCAGAATCCGCCCAAATTGCGTAATCTGGCTGTCTTGCCTGGATTTTTGATTAACTCTGAATACCGAATGCTTGTCGCTATAAAAGGCTAGAGGTTTGCCGTATTGTTCAATGTAGGCTCGGGTTGAAAGCATGTAGTCAAAGGTCGTTTCAGCCTCACAAAAGCGCAGATGCAACAGCTTTCCAGTAGCATCATCGATATAAACCAACAAGCAGCATTTTGCAGCTCGACCTTCAAACCAGTCATGATATGAGCCATCAATTTGGATCAGTTCACCGAAGCAATCCCGGTTATAACGTGGCTGATATGGACGCTTCAGGCGCTTGGATCGCGGAATCCACAGGTCATTGGCCGTCATCCAGCGCCGAAGCGTTTCTACCGGGATATTCAGGTCAAACATGCTGCTGAGCTTCTCATGCGCCAAGGTAGGTCCAAAGCCCAGCAAATGTTCAGCAATAATGGAAAGGCACTTTGATTTTAACAAGTCATCATGGCGACGATGGCCAGGTTGACCACGACTGGCATGTGCCATACCTGAGACACCATCTTGATTGAGCTTCTGCAATAACCGGGTAATTTGACGGGTGGAAAGATTTAGGATTTCAGCAGCACGGACCTGGGTAATACGATGATCTCGAACGTCTTGCAGAACTGCAAGCCGTTGAATTTCTTTGTCAGACATAGTGATAAGCATCTATATTTATATCCAGTCCATGGTGATAAAAACCATCATAAACTAGACATTTTTATTGGTGAGAATATAGACACTTTAAATGGGTTCTAACACTGAACGAGCAGCCAATTTAGGTTATGACAAATCTCAATATGTTCTTGGGTCAATGTACGATAAAGGTGATGTTGTACCTAAAGATTATAAAAAGGCATTGGACTGGTACACTAAGGCGGCTAATCAAGGTAATGCTGAAGCCGCAAAAGCTCTTAAAACAATGAAAAGTGAGTTAATTGCAAATAATTAACCCAGCTAGCAGTTTATGAAATAAAGAAAGGCAGTTAATCATCTGCCTTTTTTTATTCTTTTCAGCCTTGGTATAAACGCGAGTCCAAACCTATCGATCTAGGCCCACGTGAATATATAAAAAAAGCCACCCGAAAGCAGCTCATTTGGTAATAAAGATAAATTAGAATTTCAAGCGTAGGTTTTGCTCAACGCGCTCAATCAGCACCTTTGGCACATTTGATTGCACGGCGAGAGATGTCCAACTTGAAACCGCCTCAATAACTTCTTCCAAGATCTGACGAATCCGCTGTTCACTAAAGATTGGACTTAACTTCTCGAATGACAGGAAATCAGCCATTTCAAAATTGTCACGTTTTCCGTTAAGAGTCATCCAATGTTGATCTACACAAAAAGAGTTCGGCTTATAGCTATATGCCAAGTCATAAGCTGGTGCCAATTTCCATTGATTATCTACAAGCATGTAGCCAAAGTTCTTTGAGTGGTCATCGTGGTTACGAGATACCACGTTGAATACCATGCGTCTAAACAACTGTTCTGCCTCGGCTGCAGTCAAACGCAAATGACGGTTCACGTTAAATATTTCTTCGTAAGAGAAAGACCCCGGCTTTTTATAATCCACATGCGCCAATCCATTCAGGGATTGAATATGAATCTTCTCATTACCCACGCGATCAAAACGCTGCGTGATGAAATGTTGACGATCACCCTCTTGCAGCAACTTACATGGCATCATTTCAATACCGCATTTTACGGCCATTTGATGATAAACATACTCCATTGTGCCGTAGCCCATAGGATCACCAAAAGTTTCTTTATTGACGTTATGCTCACTCACACCATCAAACTTCATCAAGTAGTGCGTAAAGCCATCTGGAACATCTGTTTGACCTGAACGGACTTGGCTGTAATCCTCATTAAATGCAAGTACTGCTTTAGGGCGTGCGCCACCTGCACTTGTACCTACGGATAGAAGCGCAAGCATAGCATCCTTGTCTTCTGCACCATCATTCTTAAGATCAACCTCTAAAGATGAACGAGTATCCAATACATCTTGAGCTATTTTAATCAATTCAAGAATTTCGACTTGTTGAGATGCATTAAAGCCTGTCATGGCTTTTACAGGGTGATATTCCAGTGCACCCATACCACGCTTACCTGTATATTTCAGGCGTTCTAATGGGGTGATAGAGTCAGGAGATCGACCGTTACGTGCTGTCCACGCATTTAAAATTCGATTACCGAAGTCATCAGGCAGCGAGTCAGCAAATAAGCCTGCCAACCCCTTAAATGTCTCAGGGTTTAATGTTGGGAATGAATAAACACCCTCACCCAAAGGCATAAACAGCGGAGAAAGCTCGATACCACTGTCTAGAAATGTCTTAGAGTATTCAAAGGCACTTGGCTGCCCCTCTGTATACGCCATCACCCCAACATCCATACCAAGATATTCAACGCTAACTGTATCTCTCACCATCCCAAATCATCCTTATTCGCAGTTAATATTTTCTTGTTGTTCGAGTTAGCCTTATGTTCACCCGAAGCCTTTTTACGCTCTTTACCTTGCAACTTATGGAGTTGAATTGGCGATATTGGTTGGGGCGGTAAAAACAGATCTATCTGGTCCCTCATGTTTAGAGCATCCAAATATGCGATCAAATTTTCCAGTGTGACTTTCCCTTTCTCAGCATTAATAATTACACGTCTCTCTAAGCCGGATATCTCAGATATCTCAACTTGAGTTAAATCTTTATTAAGCCGAGCCTGCTTGATACGCTCACCAATTTCTAAAGCTTTTGCATGGCTTGAACTTGTAGATCTAAAGACCATTGTTTAATACCATTTTTTGTACCTAACGAGCATATTTTAGCACATTAGTACCATTTTATGTACTAAACGAAGTTTGTATTTTAGAATAATAAGTGTTATTTTAAATGATAAATATCGCATTGATGTACTTGCATGAAACCGCACGATTCAAATCATAACGACACCCAAAATAGTACACCTGCAGACAAGGAAATAATTGAGCTGCATAGCGAAGATATTGAAGTGTTGCGCTTACTTGGTGAAAGCTTTGTCACGATCCGTCATCTAGCTGGTCCAGCCTTCAGAACGCTTACCGATAAGCAAAAATTAGATTTAATTTCAAACATTGCAGATGCGAGTCACAATCTACCCAACGTCTTATCAAAAGGTGGTCATCAATCTTGCCTGAATTTTCTTATGGCAGATGCAACCCACCTTCGTACTCAGCTGTTAAACAAAAAATCAATGTTTAGGGATTAATTTAATGCCACGCGATTATTAAAATTCAGTAATTTTGAGTATTCAGCTTCTTCAATATCATCTTGATCGGTTATTGGATAAAACTCACTTTCAGCAGTACGGCAGATAACTAAACTAATAAAACTATATGCAGCCAAAGTGTAATCAAATGTCTTCAACCTAACCCTATCTATTGTTTTACCCTGTAGTCCTGCAAAATTTTTATAATTAGCCAATTTTTTATCTACAACATAAGAATGTTTGATCACATTGTTTAAAACCCGAAGCTCATCAATCAGCTGGTATGAAAGTGCATTAGACACATTTAATCCACGATCACGTAAGTAGTTCTCAATCTCATGCCATTTGTGCGATAAACGCCTACCCGGATAATACAAACCTAAACAGCGATTAGTGAATTGCTCAATTGTGGCCCACAAATTAATCACTAAACTCTCATCAGCCAATGAACCCACACGGCGATTTTGCTCTTTGTGATTAAAGTTTGGCGATACCATTCTAAACCCAGATACCATCTCTAGATCATCCTCAATATCATCAAACAAGTTACCGCAATCTGAATTAAATTGTTCAAATACAGAGTCAACAACTTCACCATTATTTTTATGCGCGGACATCGCAAACCTGTGAAACATTACTATGTCATCTATGCGCTGTATGGCCTGCGTTTTTAATGACATACGCTCCATGACGCATTCACCCACAGGATAACGACATATCTCCTTGACCATTAACCTTACATGGTTATTGGTTTTACAAAATTGCTCCATTTCCAAAAGAATTTTCGGTTGATCCATTACTTTACCTTTCTTTTATTTCTCGCACTTACACAGCGCACTTCCTCTCAAGTCAATTTAAATTATGCACCAACCCTGCAAATAGGCTCAATAGCATAAAAGCCCTTAAAATATACCTTGAATAAACACCCATAAAATACTGCTTAAGTCGGTTAATCGGTATATAATGACCTTATTGAGGAGATTTTTCATGAAAAGAGCAGCAAGTGATTTTATGCTTGAGGGTGTTGAAGATCTGTTGGTTCAGATCGGGAGTAACATCAAAACAGCACGCATGAACCGGAATATGAAGATTAGCGAATTGGCTAACCGTGTGCATGTGGATGAAAAGACAATCTCACGACTTGAAAGCGGCAAACCCAGCTCTAACCTAAAAAATCTTATTTCCATTCTCGTTGTATTTGGCTTGGAAGACAGTTTGCTTAGTATTGCGAACCCACAAAATGACGAAGTTGGAAAAGCACTCGCTACCAAAAAAGTTCGAGTCCGCGCTAATAATAAATCAGAGGATATGAGTGATGACTTCTAAAAACCTATCCATGCAAGAAGAAATTAAGAGCTGCTACATTTTTTTGGATACAGGCGATACGCCGCAAGTTGTTGCTCAATATGCGCTCAAAGATTCAATCTATAATTTTATTTATGGTAAGAGCTATTTGGATCTCAATAACTCATTTGAGCTTGATCCAATTAACCTACCATTTATTACACCCAACACGGCGTACACCACTGCAGCTAAAGATGGCTTTGGCGTACTTGCAGATGCTACGCCCGACAATTGGGGTCGTAAGCTTACGTTAACCCAGCACACTCGCGTACCACTCAATCAAATTGAATGGCTTATTGCGGCACGTGGTAATGCAGTTGGGTGCTTAGTGGCGAGTTTGTCTTCTAAAGCGGTCAAAACCGTTGGCAAAGAATCCTTTGTTAAATTCTCTGACTTACAGGCTTACTTAAAATTATCTAAAGCAGTTGATCAGCACCAAGACCCGAACATGATCAGCATGATGACCGATAATTATTTATCAAAACTCATTCACCATGGGTCATCAATGGGGGGTGCGCGACCTAAAGTGGTCGTACAGCACAAAGGCATTGAGTGGATTGCGAAATTCAATAAATCCGATGACCTCTTTGATAATGCAAAAGTTGAATATGCATCAATGAAGATGGCGCAAGCTTTAGGTTTGAATGGGCTTTGTTGCACAAAGATTTGAAATACAAAGCCCCCCCTAATTGAGCCAAATTTAAGGCGTAACTTGGGTAAGTGGTCGACCTAATTCCGTAAATCTGTTGAGGACTGCTACACGTGCATGAATTTCATTCACTTGGCTATCAAAACTCCTTGCACTGAGTTTATCCCCCAATAATTTGATGCAATGCATCTTAGTTTCGACCAAACTTCGGCAATGATAGCCGGACCATTTTTTCCATAATGTCCTGCCTAAACGTTTAACTGTTCGAAGTAATTCATTTCGCGCTAGCGAGCTGATCTTTGTATCTTTCCATGGTTTCGCATTTTTTCTAGGTGGAATCACCGCATGCGCTTGCCGATCTGCAATGACCTGACGGCATTGCT
>NZ_VPCH01000053.1:0-22798 GCF_013418285.1 Acinetobacter sp. YH12152 | reverse complement strand
GCAAGTAACTTGGACCAGTGTTGATCATTTAGCATTGTTCGAGGCATAGCGAGTGTAAAATTGGGTTTGGCGATTTAATTTTACTATCTCGCTATTTTTTTAATCAACAAATGTCAACAGACCCTAACCTCTAATACTATTTTTTTCTTGCTTCAGAAGCACCACCAGTGTGGGTAAAAACATTGTGAACCTTTTCATCTACTAGCTCCATTGTTTTTGTATCTCCATGATGATGCCAAGTTAAATTATCTGGGGAATCATCTGGCCAAGCCCCCCCCTTGGACCTTTGCCTCTCTTACTGACACCATATACCTCTTCAATATATTTTTCACCCTTTTGCTGCTCTAACTGTTCCCACGCTTTTGAAAAATCGCCATTTTCTGGTAATTGTATATGTTTTTCTTTTTGCCCAGTCATTCCACCTATGGAAACTGATTCTACTTTATAATCACTAAAATCTGGGTAACGTTGATTATCAGGAGGGTAATCCCCCCTAAAAATAATAGGATCTAAAAGTAGAATTTTCTCTTAAGATACGAGCTGGAGATTCTTCATGAAAACATCTAAATATACTGACAGTCATATCATGTCCATCTTGAAACAAGCTGAATCTAGTACCCCCTGTTACCACTTTTTGCCGAGAACTTAGCATGTTTAAGGCGACTTTATATAAATGGCGTGCTAAATATGGTGGTATGTATGCCTCATAAATTGCACTACCGAAAGAACCTCTTCGACCTGAGTAAGTATGATCATCAGATTACATGCATGACCAGTTGAGTGATGGACGAAGTGAACGCTTACTGAACGTGATTGACGATTATCGGCATGTAGGATTGGTGATTGAAATAGGGCTATCAATGCCTGTACTACTTGTCATTCGTACACTGAATTAGTTGCTTGAGTGGTGAGATAAACCACTTGCAATTCGCTACGACAATGGACCTTAATTTATTAGTGTTTAATTGGTTAACTGGGTAATGTTGCATGACATACGTATCGTACTTCAATCTGGCAGGCCACTACAAAATGTGTATATCAAACGCTAAAATCGCAAGATCCCTTATAGTTTGGTATGCAAATATTTGTTCGATACATTTGAACAAGTACAAGACCATATAACAAATTAATTGTGATTCTATAAACATGAACAACCACACAAAGCCAATGGTAGCAAACGACCTTTAATGGCCACTTAAGGCCTACTTTTACTTTTAACTTCGAATATTTATCGGAGAATTACCTAGAAGATGAAACAGCATTTTATGCTAATTCATCCTCCTCAATTTAAAACAAAAATACCATTTTTAAATGTTTAGTTTAAAGCTTATATTCATCAATCACTTTTTGGGCTTCTTTAAAACCGTTTTGAGCAGACTGCTTTATCAACTGAACTCCTTTAGATTCATCTTTCGGAATCCCTTCTCCAAAATAATACATGAGACCAATAATATATTGTGACTGAGCATGACCTAGCTCGGCTGCTTTTGAAAACCATTTAAATGCTTCTTGATCATCTTGACGTTCACCCGCATCTTCACTGAAATAGTCCGATCCCAATGCAAAATATGTTTTAGGAATATACTCTTTGGCTCTCTCATACCCTTGATTAGAAGCTTTTTCAAAGAAGTCTAATGCCTTCATGTAATCTTGAGGTACACCGATTCCTCTAAAGTACATGACTCCAAGATCAAATTGTGCTTTTGCATCGCCATTTTGTGCATTATTTGCAGCAGATACAAAAAATGCATCACCATCAATCACTTTTCCTGCTGTATTTGCTACAGTCAGTTGCTTATATGGTATATCCCATGAACTTTTAAGTTTATCTAGTTTTTTTTGAGCGCCTTCATGGCCTTGTGCGGCACTTTTTTCATACCATTCTTTTGCTAAAGTTAAATTTAACTCGGTACCTTGACCGTCAGAATACATTTCACCAAGTAAGAATTGAGCTGCTCTGTTTCCATCTGTTGCAGCTAGTGAGAACCATTTTAAGGCTTCAGGTAAATCTTGTTGCATTCCCTGCCCAGTATAATAACAAGTACCCACATTTGCTTGTGCACCAGTATCACCTAATAAAGCCCCGCGCAGAAACCATTCACACGCTTTTTGTTTGTTAACAGGGGTACCTTCACCTTTGTAATACATGATCCCTAAATTAAATGGCGCAGACTTATGGTTGTGATATGCAGCATTCGTCCATGCTTCTAGTGCCTTAGCATTATCTTTTGAGATATACTGATTATTAAAAGAAATATTTCCCTTATAGTAAGCTTCCCCCAAATTAAAATAATACTCACCATTAATTTTATCAATACGAGGCTTGACAACTTTTTCAACCCCTTTATGCAAGGGCGAAAATAATTTTCCAATACCGAGAGAGGCCATCTCTCCTGCCTTGTCAATTCCGCCTAGAGCTTTGAAATGAAGTTCTTCACTTTTAGTATTTGCAGTCACATACGAAGGTAAAGCTAATGCTAATAATGAAAGTAGTAATTTTATATTTAAGTATTTCATATAAATAATCCATTAAATTTGAAGACTCTTTATGATCTAAAATAAAACAGTGTGATAAACATTGATAACTATTCAAAAATAAAAAATGCAGTCTCTTTTTTAATCAGAAACTGCATTTTCAAAGTTATAACTCACACTTACTATTCAAAACTTGCTGTTCGCTTGAATTGCATGAGTTCACGCTCTGCCAGATTATATTCTCGCTGAACTTGTCCCAGTTTATTGCTAGCTTCGTTATATCTTTCACGATAGTATTTGCGCGACTCTTCTTTAAGATCAGAGTTGTACATATTAGATTTTGCGGTAGCAATTGTATCTTCAATGGATTTTAAGCTCTTATTTGCTCTATAAAACTGATACGCGACATTGTAATAAGGTCTTAAATTATTTTGCATTTCCATTGGACAACTCTGATATGTTCCACGCCCTTGTAAAGCATAATCAAAAATTGTTTGAGGATTACAATAATTTTTCAAGCCTTTCTTATAGCCATTAGTATATGCTGTTGTGTCTAATACAGCATTATGTTTCATACAAGCTTGCGCTCTTTTTTGCATAAAAGAGCCATTTCCGTTATAACCGTCATTCTGCCCTATTAACCCCCAATTTGCAGATAGACACTCATTCTTTGACATAATTGCACAACCATTGAGTATAACAACACTACTTAACAACAACATTTTCAATTTCATAAATGACTCTAGTTAATTCCGAGCTACTTAAAATAAATAAACATTTAAAACATTATCTCAATTATAATCTACACGAAATCTAATCGATCTAATATTCTGAATTTCATCCAAACTAATATCAAATTCCTTATCCCTAAAAATAGATATATTTTCCGAAATATCAACATCATCAAAAATTCTATTATCTTTATTCATACGATTTGTATATTTGAAAAAATGCTCAAAAGATACACCCGTCCCATCATTCAACATAGAATTTGTTTTAATTTCACGACTTGATATACTTCTATTATTACTATCCAGTAAATCCATTTTTATTTTTAATTTTGGTTTAGCCCAAGCATACTCTAAATTAGAAAAAATATATGATTGCCCATAATCTTTAATAGCGTTATTAAAAAAAGTCTGTTTTTCTACAATAGTAGAATATTCTTCATTCTTTTCAAATATCTCTTTTTTAATATAAACTCTTACATTTTTAACTAAAAAATATGGTTTCCCTCTATAATCATTTCTAACTTCAGTCCCATCATAAGAAAATCCAAGACCATTCTCTTTAAGATCCTTCACAAGACTATTGAATATTTTAGAATATTGAAATGCATTTTGATTAAGATCAACTTCAGCTAACTTATTATTAATTTGAAAAATAGTATCACTTGCTGAAGCTGTACCCAAACTTGCGAGTGCTAGTATTCCTAGAGTAAAAAATTTCATGAAATTTTCTCAATAAAATATAAAAGCCCATATATATATGGGCTTGCATTTTATATTAATGTAATAGTACGTGAATTATTTGCAACTTTTTTACCATTCACTAGTAATTCAGTATCAAGCAAGTATTGTCCTTTAGATACACTCGCTGGAAACTTCCAATTGAAGGAATTTTCAAAATCTCCTGAACTATAACCTTGGGCTGTTGAAACCTGAACATCTTTCACTAATTCACGAATCACTTTTCCATTCGCATCCTTTAGAACTAATTTTTCTTGGACACGCTGAAGGGGATCAGCAATACCCTCTACAACAGTCAAATCTGATTTCACTGTAATATTTTGATTTGCAGCCACAGTTTGATTCGGTAAAATCACAGTAGAATATTGCTGAACTCTAGTTGTTTCTGGCAACTTTCCTTTATTGGCTTGTTTATATGCCATTTCAACTTCAGCAGCTGATTTTTTTTGAATAGTGTGTGCATTAATCATTACGCACCCTGCTGCAAAAACCGCACCACCAATCGCAGCACCTGTTGCAGCATAAGTACTATCACCCACAGATGCACCAATTGCTGCACCAAGTAATGCACCGACTGCTGTAGACATTCCTGTATTACACCCTCCATTGGCTGATGTAGCCAATCCGCCAGTACTCGCACAACCTGAAAAAGCTAATACTGAACTCAACATAGCGATAGACATAGATTTTTTCATTTTATTACCCCTCTTCACATTTCAAATGATTATTGAATTACCATTTCATCAAAAGCTGCTGCTTCACCTGATTCTGCTTGGCGTAGAATTCGCTTAGCCTGAGCATTACTAGGTGCCTTTGATAATACTTCTCGAGCTAAAGACTTTGCTAAACCATAATTATTTGCATTTAATGCACGCTCTGCTCTACTGAGTTGACTATCAAATCGTTCTTCATTTTGTTTACGTGCCGCTTCAGTAGCTTGTTTACGTGCTACTTCTTCAGCTTTTTGACGTTCTTTTTCTAAAGTTTGCTGACGCTCTCTTTGTGCTTGCTCAGCTTGGCGTTGAGATTGTTCTGCTTGACGTTGTGCTTCTGCTCGCTCACGTTCTGCTTGCGCTAAACGTTGTTCTTGTTCAACCCCATGATTGATATTTTGTTGTGGTACACTTTGAACAGCAACTTGTGCAGCCTCACTTTCTAATGCAGCTCCATCTAATTCTTGTTCTTGCTGAAGATTATATTCTTCAATCATCGATTCAATTTGTGGCAGCAACTCTACGCCCCCCACAAGTTCTGAATCAAGCTCTAATGCAGCAAGCAATGTCTGATGTGCTAGCTCCAAGTTCCCAGCTTGTAAATATTCTTTCGCTAAAGTGAGCTTTTCTTTTGCAGAAGTTGCTTGTGCTTCAGCAGATACAACCAATTGAACAAAACTTGCATTGGTTTTACATTCTTCTTGATTAAGTTTAATAATACTCAACGCACGCATTGGCATCTTTTCGCTCAATAAACTACTAACTTCTGCATTTACATTTTCACATGAATCTACCAAAGGCCCTTCATCTACAGAAATCGCTTGATCTATATCCTTATTACCACTAAACATAATGACAATACCAATAAAAAATACGGCAAAAGAAATCGCGATATATTTAAAAATAGAGTTTTTGGGCTGTGGTGAATCTAAAGGTGTTTGCTGATCCATGCTTTTTGATGGTAAAGGACTTTCAACACTTGCCACAGGTGGCGTCTGTTCAAAATACTCATCTGGTTCATTGTCTTGAACTAATAAATCATTTTGAGACTTTAGTTTATATTGTTCTGAGCTTAAAAATTCATTTGGGATTCTTGCTAAATGTTTTAAACGGATAAAAATACCTTCTTCTTTTTTAAAAGCATATCGATCATAAGTCCGCATTAACTCAAGAGATGCACCTACGACAATGATCCCTACTAATTCTTTTCCTTGTTTTGTAATATGTTTGACCACAACCGATAAAGCAGCTTCATTCTCAGCTTCTTCACTCACGATTTTACTAACCGCAGGTGTTGGTACCTTACTGACAATATCTTTTGAAATCGTCGGTTTTTCTTCTGGTATTACAGGCAGAGTTGGAGTTTGAACGCTTTGCGCAGCACTACAAAAAGGACAAAACTTTACTTTGAGCTGTAGCTCTTTATCACATTGATTACAAACTTCACATTCTTGCTGCTTTACCATTTCATCTAACCTATTACTTCTTTTTTTGCCTAACATGGCAGTATTGCCCTCCTTCGAGGGCAATACTGCCATGAACATTATTGTAAAATTGGCGGCATGCCTGGGACTGGTGGTGGTACAGGCATTGCTAATTCTGGACACTGCGCAATTGCAATCCAATTTGCTAGGCCTTCACGCCACACCATTGTTGCTGTATTAATTTGCTGCTGTTGCAACATTTCAACTACTTTGGGGTATGGAAATGGTCCAAAGTTTTGCCCATTGATTGCGATATGATATTGATACTGCAGCATCGCTGGCGGCGGTGGTACCATTCCACCTGGAAGTGGTGGTGGTGTCATACCTGGCATTGCAAATGATCCAATCGGTGTGACATCTTCTGTAATCCCAACTTTATTCAATAGTTGATCATGGTTTTGCAAAACACTAGGAGACATGTTCATAACCCATTTCAGGCGACGACCTTTATTTGGTTCACGAATTTCGTCTTGATAGGCATCTTCATCAGAGTCTTTGAGTATTTCAGCCCATTTTTCCATTTCTTCGCGATATTCAGTAAGCTCATATGCCCGATCAATGGACTTTTGTGGAATTTCTTTACGCTCTGCCAGTTCAATCAACTCTCGCTTCAATTCTTTTGCAATCGCACATGCAAAACCAACATGCTCAACTTGAGCACCTGTTTCATTTTGCACCAAACGAGGCGTATACACTTCCCGCTCATAATGATCCACTAATGCAATCAACATCGTTAAATTTGCATTGCTGAGAGACTTAAATTTCTGTTCTACTTGATCATAAATATTGTTTCTATAGGTCTGGGGTAAACCATTTAAACGAAATCCACGCTCATTCCCTAAACGACGTACATCACCGCGTGCAACTGCAAATTCATATTGCCCACTCGGAATCAAGCCTGGTACATCACAGCGTTTTAGAACACCCAACATCACAGCTTTCAAATAGCATTTAAAGTCATCTGCTAGATTATTTAATTCATCAGGCGTTGGCGCATATGGATGTTTGAATCGTGTTGAATCAATGTGTGTATGTAATGGGGTTCTTTCACTTTCTTTACGATAACTTGTACGCCAAGTTTCAATACCACGTAAAATTGTCAGTGGGATACCTGAAAGCTCTACATAGCAAACTGCGCGCCCTGGTTCACCCGTTTCAACAATCGATAATGCTTGTGCATTTAGACCTAAACCACTCGGAATAGAACCTGTTAATTCGTGTTTATATTTCTTACTGAATTGATCTGCACCATTCACACCAATAAAACATTTGAATCTGTCAGGCGGTGGTGTGAAGTCACCTCCCATTTTAGCGTCGACCCAAGGCATGGCACGTTGCAACCACTCCGTAAAGACATTTTGACGCTCAACCACATTCATGTTTTCAAGCGCTTTGTAAAGTGGATCTTCTTCCTGATCATTTTGTTCAAAAGCAACCAAACGGCGCTCGGCCATACGAATAATTTTAATCAAAAGTGGCGTTTGCTGATCTGGGTCCACAAGGACTTTAAAAAGCTCCTTAGAACCACCAAAGTCTTTAAATGCTTCTGCAGCCCATTCACACAATAAACGTGAATCTATATTTCGTTCTTTTACATCATCTGTTTCAATGATCTGTAAGGTGGCATGTTTGGTTCGAATTTGTTGATGGATCACTTCACGATCATGATCTAGTCGATTCATCATATCGATCACCGACTCTTGACCATTTTGCAGATCTCCCATCACACCATTCCAAATGGTTTTACCACTATCATCAACACCTAAGCTATTACCCAACCAATTTGAGATATCCTGCATAAGTTCAATAGCTTCTAAAGCCGCTTTTGCACGTAAATGAAACGAAAGAATATTAGCAATATCTTTTCGCAAATTATCAAGGATATTTCGTGCTTGCTCTTCACGGGAAGATGAACCTAATCCAAGAAAACCTGAGCCTTTTGTTTCTTCTAAATCCTTGAGTTGTTTTTCATACTCGTAGGTCAATAACGCATCTTTAATAGCGGTGTAGCGATTCGCTGAATTTTTTAGCTGTAATGCAACCCCTGAATTCGCATTTTCAATACGGTCTTTAATCTGTTCAACTAAAGAAATGACATACTCAAAACCACCTTGTTCGTGGTTATCTAAATATTGATATAAACGACTTTCAATATCTTTTTTCAGGCTTTCAAATAATGCCTTACGACGACGCATCACACGATCTTCAGCAGTGTCTGCCATAGCATCTGGATTACGAATCACGTCACGCATTAAACTTTGCATCGTTTTGCGGACTTCACTTGCCCACTGATCACGATCAATATTACTGATTTCGCTGATACGTTGGCTTACACGCTGACGTGTTTCTTCCGCAATATCAACTTCAACACCGTTCTGACCTGAACGTAATAAAGTGTCTACAACATTGAAATCAATGAATTCCGTATTTAACTCACGAATTTCTGGGTTTTTTAAAGTAGCAGCTGAAAACTCAGGAAGATTATTGAATGGCACGAGATTGAGATTCATATTCTCAGTCATGAACGCATCGCGCTTTTTTTCACTTGCCCGGTTTGCTGCAGGATTAACACTTGCAACACCAAAAAATGCTTTCAACATATCTGATGCCAAACTATAGGCATATTCATCGTAGCGCGCACGGCCAAGTGTATCTAAAGTCGCTTGGCCAAATGCTGAATACGCGCATGAATAATTTAACTTCATGTCACCAAAACGACCTGTTGGTACAGGTGGCGCAAACATATGTATTTTATGTTGACGTTGGTTGACTGCAACAGAGCGTTTACGGTTAGCAAAGTCAGCAGATCGATAATCTTCAAATAATGTATCTGCAATCATTGAATACACATCATTCATACTGTCGGTATGTTGACGAGCTAAGTTCCCTGAATCAATTAAATGCACTTCATCATAAGGTTTTGATGCTAGCTGTGGACGGTCATAATCATCCCATTTTTCCACATACTTAGAATGCCCGACCATCGCTGATTCAACTTCCATCAATGCAGCATAGGCATTGGCTTCTGTACGTGCTTTGTTTGCACTTGAATAACCCGTTGGTAAAAAGAGCATTAACTCGACATCAGCAGCTTCAACTTCGTTGCTTGCCACCCATTTAGATAACCACCCCATATCCAAGAATGAACCTGAACCAGTACCGCCTGCAACAGAGCCTAAAACCACAATACGAAATTTACTCGTATCTAACTGTAGATTTAATTTTTTCAGCATGTCGTCACGTGACAAACCTGCTTTTAATGTATTTAACTTTGAACGAATTTTATCACGTGTTTTTGGATATTTATCAAAGAAATATAGACGTGAAACTGAACGAATCTGACCTGCACCTTTGGCAGGATCAATACCCAATTCACGAATTTTTTTAGGAGTAAGCGGTAACCAATTTTGAATATGTGGATAACGGCTTAATGAAGCGTCATCACGACTATATTTCTCGATATCAAAAGATTCAACAATCTTTTCATCATCGGTAAATTTCACCAAGTTATATTGTAAATCTTCAGTTTGTGCACGACCACTATCAATAATTGCACCTTGGTCTAAGTCAAAATGCATGAATTGTGCAATTGGGAATTGAGATAGGTTTTCTAAGCGAATATTATCACTCCCCCAACTCGCATTGAGAATACGACGACGCACACGCATCATCACTTCCATGCCTGTACCGCCCACACCGATATAAAGGGTTGGGCGGAGTTTTACCGTCTGCTCTGCAGTTTTTGCAGCAGTATTTGTATTGACACTTTGTGCATCGGTCATAAGGGTTCTCTCTAATTCTTTTTAATAAATTTGACTAGGCGCGACTTGTTGTAAAAGCTAGTACAGCACTTACCAGTGCAACCACACCTAATGGCCCTAAAATTAATAAAGATAAAAATTTAACAGGATTCACCGCTGCTAAAACTGCACCAATTGCTACTGCAGAAAGAAATATAAATAACCACCATCCAGCCATGCTCGCTTTACTTGGCGAAATACGTTTTTTCACCAAACTATTGCTGAAACCACGTTTTGCAAAAAAGAATGCAATTAAAAGTACTGCGATAATTGCACCAGCAATCATCAAATCACGAGAGCCAGTTTCTTCTTGTACAGTAGGTACATTCACTTCTTGTACAGTCTGCGCAACACCACTTGCTTCATTTTGTGTTTGCTCATCTGCTGTAGGTAATACAAAACCGTTATTTGTATTTGACTCTGACATATATCCCCCTGGATGTTTTTAAAGATCTGTCTTTAATATTTAACGAAGTGTCACACTAAATTCTTTATCTATAACTTGAACAGATGCATCTGAAATGCCTCGTTTTACAATCGCGATTTCCTGTCCTGAATCACCATAAACACTTATCTTAGAAAACGGTTTTAATTGGATGGTTTGTTTCTTCAAGCCATTGACCCAGACATCATATTTTTTACGTTTTGACCCCAGTGCTAACGCGAAAAGAACCATAGCAATTGACAATAAAATCCCAGTGATTATGACCACAACAGGCCATAATGGATATTGCAAGCGGAATTGCACAGGGATCGTTGCCGTTGAAGACTGAATACTTTGAGGTGCTACAAATACATCCGACAACGGATCGCCAGGAAATAAGTTCTGCAAATTCTGTTTAAAATCTTCAGATAGACTGAGCTTCTGCTCGTACAAAGTCACATCAATATTTGCAGGAATTGTAACTGCCTTACCCATTGCCTTAAAAACTTCCCAAGACCATGGAGAAACAATTAAATGTGATGGAATAGGCACTTGAAACTCAAGCTTAGTATTGTCTTTAGTCATCAAACGAATATCCGTTTCAGAAATCTGAATCGGTGCCTGCATACCATTAGCTAATCTCAACTTCGCTTCAACACGTGTTGCAGCAATGTTGTACGGATAAAATTTATTTTTTAGATCTGCGGTCAGCTTTAATTCAGGAATGATATCTTTAGGTTCTAAATTAAACACTAATGTTTTTTGGTCAGATGCTAAAGATGCATGAATCGTAGATGAGTTTTTCACTCCTGTCGGAATGAGCTGGACTGGCTCTTTATCTAAGGGCTTCAATAATGCTGGTTGCTGCGTGAAAACTTTTTCCATTTGCCCAGACTGAACTAAATGATTTAACTCGGCCTCAGCTTGTTCTCCATAGGCTAATACATAGACCATTAATCCAGATGCATTAAAATGCTGCCCTTGCACAGGCATTTTTAGTGGGTATGCCATTACTTTATTAATAGCTGGATCTAAATGCACTAACTCATAAAATTCTTTATTACGTTCAGCAGTTGCTTCATCATTATTTGGACTATTTTTGTTGTTTGTAAAAATCCAAATTATGCCTGACTTCTTAGCAAATGGTCCTGTAATAGTTGCTATGACAGCTTCCTTAAAATCTGTGTCTGCATATGCTTTTTCAGATTTTTTCGCAATGCTCTGTTGGCTCAACTGCTGACTAACATTTTGTTTCCCTGCTCCTTGGTAAATCACTAAAGGTGATTTAGACAATGGATTACTTTGGTTAAACATTACCACTGCAACAGTGTCATTTGGTTGAGTTACGGTTTGAACCACTGCATTGACCAGTGGTTTTAATTGTGAGTTTTGATCTTGATAAAAAGGTTCCATCCAACCTGAGTTTTGTACCAAGAATGCATGCTGTCCTGCATAGCCAAAAGATGCTGAAAGGCTTAATAAGCTAATCAATGCCAATTTTTTCATACAGCAAGCTCCCACCCTAAGATGTCAGTTAAGCTTGAGTTATAGAAATACAAAACATTCTGATGAATAAAGAATCTTGACTGTAGTGGCTTTTCTACTTGAACACGATGGAAATCAATGAGTCCATCATGTGTATCTATAAATAATTTAATGTCTTGCTTTGTATCATCTGCAAGTTTTTGCTCAATACCTACATTGGTCTCTGTATCAAAGCTAAACCCAAAAATTAACTGCTTTTTCTCATCTTCAATCATTGGAACTGTAAAACGATGGGTGGATTCAACTGCGCTTGTTTCTTTCCAAATATCTTGCTTGATTTCCAATTTACCATCTAGGGCAAACTTTGATAAACCTGTGGTAAAACGAAATGATGGCGATTTTTCAAGTGATTTATCAAACTGGTCTTCAGAATCTAGTTCGATATAGCACAATGGACCTTTTTCATTATTTTGAGTTGTACCAAATTGATAGAAACTGCCTTTTTGATTATCATAAGGTGCACCAAAACGGAAGTCAGGTGTATAACTCGGCACCCATATTTTATAGATAGCATTAAGTACTTCATCATCAGAACTTTTATATTTTACAATCAACTGACCTGATGTGCCGACCCAAATAATACGGCTAGTGTCATAAACCACTTTTTCAAAGTACATTTCAGAGATCGTATGATCCAACATGATTGATGCTTGATTGCTTACATTAAAAAGCTTGACCTGATCAGCAATCAAAATCGGTATTAATATCGTTTTATTCCAATAAACAGGTGTACCCAAACATAAACTATTGGATGGCGTAACATACTCAGCTCGGTAGCTTAATGACAAACCATCAATGATGACGCGTGCTAAACCTGCTTTGGTTGGAATGTATAAAGTCTGAACACCTGCTTCATTCACCACCCCTAAGAGCTGTAAGTACTCTTCTAGTTGTTCCGGGCAACCTTCTAAACGGTGTGCTACAGCTTTTAACTCCAACCACTCCTGATTATTCTGACTCCAAATCAAAAGATTGCCATTGATTTTATTGTATGCCACAAGTTGAGGAATCTCAGTACTAGCTTTGATAGAAACAAATTCAAAAATACCTCTTGGTGGCATTTTTATTTTCTGTTCCGCATCAGCATCAATCTGTGGCTCATTCTTTAATTTTTTAAGTTGATGACTTAACTGTAATCCATGGCTATCCATGCTTTGACGATTATCATCATAATGTCGTCCCTGCCCATAAGGAGGAAGCCAATATGCTTCGGAATCAACCTGCTTTTTTTCTAAAGGGGTACCTGTTTCAGGATCGTATAAGAACTCAGGTGGATACACTTTTCCAGCCAAAGTTGGTAAGTTCAACAACTGCTGAACAAAGTGAGGGTTCACATGATTTTCAACATTTAAATTTGGCGTACTTTTTAAAATATAACCGACTTGATCATCTTGAACCCAAATTCCGGATGCCAAATTCCAAACTGCTTTATCATGATTATGAACCAAGACACACCCCTTATTTTGAGTTTCTTTTGCTACATTCTAGACATTTTTTTTTACTTTCAAACCATTTATTTAATTTTTTTTCAATAAAATTATATATTTAATTTAATCTTAACAATAATTAAATATTTTCTAACAAATTTTAACAAATAATTATTTCTTATCTAATTGTCCTATTTGCGATTTAGTCGAAATGATCTTAATTTTAGGGTGGTGGTGGTGGCGTCAACTTAACTGAAACTATAACTTACTAATATTTATTAAATTAATTACTCTACATTTTTATGCGTTAATTGATCCAAATAATCAGACCATGCTTGCATCATCACTGAACGCTCCTCCAAATACTTAGTACGGTTGTACGCTCGACCATGCATATCGCGAACCTGATGTGCAAGTTGTTGTTCTATACGTTCAATAGGAAATTTTAGAACTTCATCTAATAAAGTTCTTGCCGTAGCTCTAAAGCCATGCCCTGTTGTCTCACCATTTTCAAAACCATATTGTTTCAATCGTTTATTAATAGTTGATTCACTGATGGTTTTCGTTTTATCTCGCATAGACACAAAACAATATTCGGTATATCCAGTAATGCAATACAATTCTTGGAACAGCTTCAAGACTTGATCAGACAAAGGAACAATATGTTGTAGGGCTGTCTGATTTTTGGTCTTAGGCGGTGTATAACTCCATGTTCTATTTTTAAAATCGATATCTGCCCATTTTGCTGCACGTAATTCTCCAGGACGCACAAATACATGGGGTAAGATTTTGACTGTATAATCAATAGCAATATCCCCACGACCTGCATGTGTATTAATATTCTTTAATAGTTGTCCTAGCTTTTGCTCATCAGTAATAGCCGCTCGATGCTTAGTTTTACCCACCTTCAAAATACCGCTAATTTGGTCAGCAACATTAAATTGACATAAACCCAAAGCAATCGCATACCGAAACACCTGAGATGCTTTACTTCTCATTCGCTTTGCTGAGTCAGTCTTACCTTGTCTTTCATAAAGACGGCATACTTCCAAAATTTGAGTGGCTGTTATCGAATCAATGGGGAACTCACCAATAGCAACATAAAGCTTATCCCAGATAAACTGATTCCGACGTTGTGTACTTGATTCCAGCTCTTCAGTCTTACGGTATTCATCTGCTACTGATCTAAAACTATTATTTCGACATTGGGACTGTTTATCTTGCTTTTGAATTGCTGGGTCAATATTCTGCGCAAGCAGTTCTCTAAACTCACTTCGTTTTGCACGAGCTCTGGCCAATGTACAACTTGGATAAATACCGATAGCTATAGTGGCTCTTTTCTTAGAGATTGGGCGAATATAATCAAAACGCCAATATGCCCCACCTTTTCTATCTAACAATAAATAAAGGCCACCACCATCTGAAAGCTTAATATTCTTTTCAAATGATTTCTTTTGCATTGATATTGCAGACTTAATTTTTGAGTCAGTCAGACTGATAACTAATTTAGGCATTTTTACGGTATATTTTTGTCAGAAATGGAATGTACCGTAAAAAATACCGTAAAAGATTACGGTATCCTAAAACGCCCTCGGACATTATCGGACAATAAGTAGATATAAGTTATTAATTTTTAATAATATTAGGATTAATTCGGATATGATCAAACAAGGAAATGGTGCGCTCAGCGGGACTCGAACCCACGCCACAGGCTTCGGAGACCTGTACTCTATCCAGTTGAGCTATGAGCGCTTATTTTGGATTGCGCACATCATAACAAAAAAAACTGTAAGGTAAAGCAACTATATAGATGTTAGGTATTTTTCTGCTTAAGCTTTATACAACGTTCTATTTTTAAAATGCAGAATTCCATACGATTTACTTGGTTTATTTGCCCCGATATCGCACAATACTCACACTATTTATAGAGTGAATTATTTATGACTGATGCACTAACGTTAAAGCAGCTGTCAAAAACCTATAAAAATGGGTTTCAGGCGCTTAAAGGTATTGATTTAACAGTACCCGAAGGTGAATTTTATGCACTTTTAGGTCCCAATGGTGCAGGAAAATCTACCACGATTAGTATTATCAGTTCACTTACCCGTAAAACTTCAGGTTCTGTTGAAATCTTTGGCCATAATTTAGATACCCATCCCTCGCATGCAAAGCAGTGTTTAGGCGTTGTCCCTCAAGAATTTAACTTTGGTCAATTTGAAAAAACATTTGATATTTTAGTGACACACGCTGGCTATTACGGTATTCCCAAAAAGATTGCTGAAAAGCGTGCCGAGGAATATTTAGAAAAGCTTGGTCTTTGGGAAAAACGCAGTACCCAAGCACGTATGTTATCGGGCGGTATGAAACGCCGTTTAATGATCGCTCGTGCCATGATGCATGAACCTAAACTACTGATTTTAGATGAGCCGACTGCTGGTGTTGATATTGAACTACGCCGTTCGATGTGGGATTTCCTCACTGAAATGAACGAAAAAGGCACGTCTATTATTTTAACGACACACTATTTAGAAGAAGCTGAAATGTTGTGCCGTCGAATCGCAATTATTGATCGTGGTGTGATTAAAGAAGACACCAGCATGAAAGGTTTCCTCAGCCAGTTGAATGAAGAAACATTTATTTTCGATCTAGCCGAACCCATTGAACCGATCCATATAGAAATTATTGGTGTCCGTTTCAACTTAGTAGATCCTGTCACCTTAGAAGTCACTATGGATAAAGGCCATACCTTGAATGATTTATTCCAACTCATGGAATCTCAAGGTATTCAAGTTCGAAGTATGCGTAATAAATCTAACCGACTAGAAGAACTATTTGTCCGTATGGTCGAAAAAAATCTTGAAGGTGCAGCACAATGAATTTTAACCAACTGTGTATTGCCCTCTACACCTTAGTGTATAAAGAAATTCGCCGTTTCATGCGTATTTGGCCGCAAACCCTTCTCCCACCGGCAATCACCATGAGTTTGTACTTTGTGATTTTCGGTAATTTAGTCGGTTCACGCATTGGGCAAATGGGTGGTTTTAGCTATATGCAGTTCATCGTGCCCGGCTTAATTATGATGGCGGTCATTACCAACAGCTATGCCAATGTGTCATCCAGTTTCTTTAGTGCAAAATTTCAAAAAAGCATCGAAGAATTAATCATGAGTCCAGTGCCGTTACACATGGTGCTTTGGGGTTATGTGATCGGTGGTGTTTGCCGTGGTATTTTAGTCGGTTTTATTGTCACTGTGATGAGCCTATTTTTTACTGAATTACACCTGACCAATATCTTCGTAACTATATATACAGTTCTCATTACTTCGCTGCTGTTTTCTCTTGGCGGATTTATTAATGCTGTTTATGCAAAATCTTTTGACGACATTTCGATTATCCCGACTTTCGTCCTGACTCCGCTGACTTATTTAGGCGGTGTTTTCTATGCCATCTCATCACTGAGTCCTTTTTGGCAAAATCTCTCTTTAATCAACCCTGTCGTGTATATGGTCAATGCTTTCCGCTACGGTATTTTGGGCCATAGCGATGTGAATGTCGGCATTTCACTGACAGTTATTACTGCATGTTGCGTTGTACTTTATGGCGTGGCTTATCATTTACTTTCTCGTGGTTCAGGAATGCGTGAATAATGAGTGTAGAACAATCCCTTTTAGGTAAAGACACCAACTACCCAACAGAATATCAACCCGATATTCTGTTTCCGATTGCACGTGCCACTGCACGTGAACAATATGCCCATGTGGAAGGCATACGCCAAGGTAAAGACTGGTGGCATGTTTTTGAAATTTCTTGGTTAAATGCTTCTGGTGTGCCTCAAGTTGCTATTGGTCGTTTAACTTTGCCAGCAAGTTCAGACAACCTGATCGAATCGAAATCTTTAAAGCTCTACTTTAATAGTATGAACTTTACCAAATTTGATTCTCAGGCAGCGTTTAAAGCAACTGTAGAAAAAGACTTATCAGCAGCAGCCAATGCCGCTGTGACTATTGATCTATTTCATGTCGATGATGTTGAAATTTCAAAACCACAAGGCATCTGTATTGATGACTTAGAACCCACTCAGTTAGAAAATCATCCAAATGCAGATTTACTCTCTTTAGATGAAGCTGCAGCGCAAGAAGAAGTTGAAATTCAACTTTATTCACATTTATTAAGAAGTAACTGCCCAGTCACGGGTCAACCTGATTGGGGAACGGTATTTATACGGTATAAAGGTACTAAGCCTTGTTATCGTAGTATTCTGGCTTATATTATTTCTTACCGTCAGCATAATGGTTTCCACGAACAATGTGTGGAGCAAATGTTTGCCGATATTTGGCAACATTTAAAACCAAGTCAGCTGATGGTATATGCTGCCTATACACGCCGTGGTGGATTGGATATCAACCCTTGTCGTGTATCGGATTTAACATGGATGCCTCGCCCCATTCGATTGGCGCGACAATAAAAAAATTGAGGTTAGTGATGCCATTTTTTGGTTTTATTCCTTCTGAGGAACTTCTAAGCAGTATCCAAACTGGTCACGCGAAAAAAAATTCGAGTGAACCACTTTATCCTTTACGTGATAAAACAGCTTTGCTGATTAATGAAGAAATCATTGGTGCAACTATATTAGCTCCTGTTCATCTGTTTCCTGCAAGCGACAAGCGCGACACAGCAGAAAAACTGGCTGGCTATGTCAAATCAACAGTCGCTGTATTGTTAAAGCAGCTATTGGGTAAATCTCCGAATGATGTGGTGAAACAATCCATTGAATTTTCAGAACGAAGTTTATTTCAGGACACAGTCGGCGCTCATCGTGTAGGTCTGAGCTTAGATGCAGGACTGGTCACTAACCTTAAGAACAGTTATGCCGAAATTAAATCAGGTGTAGATGTCAATAAAGCTGCTTTTGGTGAACTGTATAAACAGTTTGCTGAAGCTGCAGTACGTCATTTTATGAATGACTTTAATAAAACACTCGATTTAGGCATGATTAAACGTAAAGCAGCCGATATCGGATCTTCTGCCGTGATTAAAGCAATACATATCGCGATTGATAAGATTTTCCCAAATCTAACCAAAGAAGAGCTAGGTGCCCTTGCAGAAGCACACGATGCGATGTTTAACAAATAATTCATGCTACAAATAAAAACCTAGCTTCGGCTAGGTTTTTTTATGGTTAAACGCATAAAACTGAATCCCGATACAATGACTATATATAGTCATGCAAACACAGTTCTAGAATATGAACTGATCTCAATTAAATGACAGTACATTTATATGTACTATTTTTAAAAATCCACACAGAAAAGAAAGAACCTGATTACAAACAGGATTTGAATGCTTGCCGTCATTTTGGCTTAAATTTCAATGCATCCATTTCAATATTCAATCTCTTTCTTTTTTAACATTCAGTCTATATTTCTACTATATATAGCAACGTTTTCAACAGCATTGAAGCGTTGGCGAACAAAAACTATGTAATGAATAAACCACTGCTTGCATATGGGTGTTTTAGACCGGTACCTTTTTAATCCCTTTATTTTTAGATATAACATTGCAACTTTTGTAGCTTCTAAACAGTATTTCGCAACGCGATAAAGTTTACTCGTTCTGCGTTTTTATGACGCATGAGTTTTAGAGTCATCTTTATTTCAAATGATTTGTGAATATTTGAAAGTTATGTAAATGAATATGTCACTTTTCAATATGTTAACTGCGAAAAAAACCTTTGCTTTGTCTTTTTTTGTATATCTATTTATGAAAGCATGCGCTGTCAGTGGTATCTTAGTTGCTATTGGTAACGTTTACCTTTAATGAGCTATGAAACCAGAAGGTCATCACAATTTTCAGGACCTTTACCCCCTCGAAATTTTGTTCATACTCATCGCTAAAGCAACTGGAAATTTTTTATTTATGCTAAATCGAAATTTTTATAAAAAACTATCACATATTGCCATTATGGCCGGTTCAATTTCACTGACTAGTTTCTGTCAAGCCAACGACTTTCAGTCTCATCCAGCCTATGCAGCTTTTAAACAAAATACCATGCAAACCTATGGTTTAAGTGAGAGTCAAATTGATTGGGCAATGCAAGGTAGTAAAAACCTACCCAATATTATTAGCATTATGAATCGACCCGGCGAATCAAAGCCTTGGTATCAATATAAAACCAATTTTTTAGCTGAAAGTACAATTCAACGCGGTGTTCGCTTCAAAAATCAATATGCCGACACTTTAAATCGTGCAGAACAACAATTTGGTGTGCCTCAATCCGTGATTTTAGGCATTTTGGGTGTTGAAACAGGCTATGGCAGCAATAAAGGTAATTTTATTGCCCGTGATGCTTTGGCGACCCTTGGTTTTGGCTATGAACGCCGTGCGCAATATTTCCAAGATGAACTTGCTGCACTGATTGCTTGGTCATATAAAGATGGTGTTCCAACCAACTCTGTCGTCGGTTCATATGCAGGTGCTGTGGGTTATCCTCAATTTATGCCAAGTAACATTCCAAAATTTGGTGTGGACTACGATGGCAATGGTCATGTTGACCTGCGTAATTCAGCTGTCGATGCCATTGGTTCAATTGCAAATTATTTAGCAAATTATGGTTGGCAGCGTAATCAACCGATTGCTTTTGCTGCTCGCTATAGCGGAAATAACCCAGATGCTATTATTGCAAAGGATTTAAACCAGCCAACACCCTATGGTGTACTCAAGGCTCAAGGTGTAACCCCTATGAATCCATTGGTAAAAATCGATGATCTCGATTTAGTCAATGTCATCCAATTGCAAGATAGTTATGGACCAATTTATTACATTACTTATCCAAATTTTCAGGTCATTACAACCTATAACAAAAGCCGTATGTATGCGACTGCACTATGGCTTTTAGGCACTGAAGTTACCAGTCGATAAGACTGGTTTTTTTCTTATAGAGCAAAAAAGTCAACAAATATTTTCACCAAAATGAGCATTTATTCGACATTTTACACACCCTGTTACATTATTGATTATTTTTTAACCAACTATTGTTAATTTTTTAGACATTTTCAAAGTATTTTAATTAAACACTAGACAGCCTATTGATGGCATGAATATTATCCATCTCGTTAAATATAGTTGCAAAAGTGAAATATCAGACGTGTTTACATGGATATCAGCGACTTAGTTGAACCAGTAAATATGCCATTGGGAGATAAACAATGCAGTCATCAATTATTAAATATGCCTTAGCGGTTGCCACGGCAGTTGCGCTAAGTCAGTCACAAGCTGAGATGGTTCAGTCATCATCATTCAATCATGATAATGACAACTCTCGTCTTGCAGCTCGTGTATTGAATAAAGAAGCTCAAAGCTTCAATTCAAACTTTACGAATTTAAGTAGCCTTTCAATCACTGAGCGTTCTGGCGATAAAATTCGTCGTCAAACAATCGCTGCTAAAATCGAAATTCCTGAAGATGAGCCTTCAGTGATTGAAAAGTTAAACACTGTCGCTTCGAATACTGTTCGTAAGTTCACTCAAACTGGTACTGCTTCTTGGTACGGTCGTCAATTCCACGGTCGTAAAACAGCAAGCGGTGAAACGTTTGACATGAACGCACTTACAGCAGCACATCGTAGCCTGCCACTTAATTGCTTTATTCGTGTTACGAATCGCAATAATGGTAAAAGCGTCGTGGTGAAAGTAAATGACCGTGGTCCATTCCATGGTAACCGTGTTCTCGATTTATCTTATGGCGCTGCTAAGCAATTGGGTATTACCAGTGCGGGTACTGCAAACGTGAGCATTGAACGCGTAGACGGTCCAAATTCTTAATTCTCCAATGAAGTGACTGCATTTAACAGACCACGCCTAGCGTGGTTTTTTATTTGTAGCCTCTTAGCCTTTCAAATCTTCAGTAACCCGATTTTGACCCTTACCCCATTCTTGTTTTTATTGGAGTCCTTCCCCATGATTAAGGACTATCATGAAAACAATCAACGAATGGTTTGATGAATACAGCGAAAGTCATCAAAATAAAACCAATAAAATGATTCACTGGATTTGCGTACCTACGATTTATTTTTCAATCGTTGGCATATTGGCACATTTTAGCGCGCTACTTACTGCTGTCTTACTTGCATTAGCATTTATCTTTTACGCACGTTTAAACATTGTGCTTGCTGTTGCAATGGCCGCGTTAACATTAATCATGGCATGGCTAATTTGGGTGTTACCAGTTGGATACGGCTTTTATATCGCACTCTTTGTATTCGCATGGATTGGGCAATTTTATGGCCATAAAATTGAAGGTAAAAAGCCCTCTTTTTTCAAAGATCTCCAATTCCTCCTCATTGGCCCTATTTGGTGTTTAGATACATTTTCAGGTAAAGTACTTGGTAATTGGAAAATACGCCATAAATCGCAAATAAAGAGCATTTAGAGCACGATTAATTTCATGGATCTCTTTTTCAGTTATTCCAGATCGGTTTTCTTCATATTCGATGCTTAAAACCCTATTATTTATAGGTGTATTTATCTCTGGTATTTCCAATCATTTTTTCTATTTATACGACCAAAAAGTCAGTGTTTAAACACTGGCTTTTACTCAATATGATTAATCCAATTTTATGTTGATAGCTTCATCTGAATCATGATCATTTAAATGACTAAAGTTAAAAATGACTACGTGATTTTTATTGATAGGTTTTACCTTGATGCTTTAACCAACCATCCTGATGACGTCCATTCGGATCGTGATGTGTCCAGTGCATCACACCCCCCTGATCTGAATATTCATATTCACCGTAAAATTGAACTGTATCGCCTTTTTGCAAGTTATCAATTCGTGGGGCTAGATCGATATTATGTGCAACTAAAAGGGTTTGACCATTATTTAAGGTCAAAATGAACTTTTGATGGCGACTACCTTCATTATCATCTCGAAGTACCGCTTTCACTTGACCTGTACCCTCAACCTGAACATTACTGAGTTTATTTTTAAATGCATGCGCAATAACATCTTCAGCACTCTGCCCTTTTTGTTGAGCATCTGCAGGTTGTACTGATTCTATTTGTGGCTGTGCGTTTTGTTCCGCTGTCGTCTGAACTGGTGCAGATTTTTGTTGTTGTAAATCGATTCCGAAATAAGCGGCTGTAAGCGCAACAATAATTCCGCCGATGGTTAAATTTGTTTTGTTTGCCATAAGATAGTTTAAATCTAAATTTTCAACTCATTATAGTCATTAATATGGATAAAAATAGAATCTGTGAACAACAATGTACACAATATAAAGTTTAAATAGCTTTGAAATCAGTAAAGCTACAGCCATAAAAAAAGCCCTCTAAAACGAGTAATGCCAGTCAGTTAAGCAAATTTTAGTAAAATGTAGTAAAAATGAGTGTATGTGAATACGCTCATTTTTTTATGTCTTTATCTGAACATTTAGAATCCACTCTTGAACATTCTCTCCCATCA
>NZ_VPCH01000052.1:0-24159 GCF_013418285.1 Acinetobacter sp. YH12152 | reverse complement strand
TTATAATCATCGAAGAATTCAAAAGGGTTTGGGTTTTAAGACACCAAATCAAATGGCCGAAGACTTTTATAAGTTGGCTGCCTAGAATCTCCCAAGGGAAAGTCTCCTGATAATTCAGCGTATATCAAATTGTTAAAATTAGTAGATATATGAGAGGAAATTATGAAAAAATTTTTATACTTCAATTGCTTATCTTTTATTTTTACTTATTTATCTTTGTTTTATCAGAAATATACATTAGTGGATCGTATAGTTGTAGACAAGCTTGGAAAAGTTAAAGTCATTGGAGGAGGATTTCCCTTACAGTTTTTAGTAGATGGTGAAGTATCTCCAGGTGGGAGTATAGCGCTAGATCCTTTAAATATTATTATAGGAATAGATCAATTTATCTTCTTATATTTTATTTTTGATTATTTGTTCTGGATAAGTGTTTTATTTGCTTTTTACATAATTTTGAAAAGGTACAAACTAAAACAGATTTTCTAAAATTAACATAATACACGTTATACGAATTCCCAAGGCATGGCTTTTAGTTATGCTTTTTTTATCAAAAGAGTATACCCGAATGATAAGGAAACAGTTAGTTACAACGAAATATCATTAGAGTTGTTATGTTGATTAAATGATAGCTGTATCATTGTAGTATATTCAATTATCTCAAATGATAAACCATGACGACTAGAATCTACTTAAGAGCTTCAACCAAAGATCAAGATGCACAGAGAGCACTAAACCAATTAGATGACTTCAACCAAAGGCTCAAGTTAGGTGAATCGGTTACCTATATTGAGAATTTCTCAGGGACGAAGTTGGATCGTCCTGAACTAAACAGGTTGCTCACAGAAGCAAACCAAGGCGACACGTTATTGGTAGAAAGCGTTGATCGTCTGTCCCGTCTAAGCCAAGCAGACTTCCAAGAGCTTAAGCGTAGAATCCAAGAGAAGGGGCTTCGCTTAGTTGTTGCTGACCTTCCGACTACTCATCAACTAATCCAAACCAATGACAGTATTACAAGTTCGATCCTAGATCTCATCAACAATATGCTGATTGATCTACTTGCTACTATGGCTCGTTTGGATAACGAGAAACGTATAGAAAGGATCAAGCAAGGCTTAGAGCGTTCAGGGTACAAACCATCAGGTAAGAAACCAAATGAAGCCAAGCACAAAAGAATCAAGGAGTTGCTTGCTACAAATAACATGACTAAGCAGGAAATTGCGAAAGCTGTTGGTTGTGGGGTAGCTACTGTCTATCGAGTAATGAACCAAGGAGAAGATGCAGAGCTGAATCAGCTTGTCGAATCTCGTGCACAACAAGGCAGGATTCGAGTAGCCATTGAAGACCTTTAGTTGAAATGTTAGCCACTTTTTTGGTCCTAACTGGCATGACTTGCGATACATGAAGTGGCATTATTATCATAACCTATAGGTTGTCAACGGCAGTGTAAAAATGACCTCCCTTGGTGACATATTCAGCTCCTACAAAATTCAATAGTAGCTGAAGATCGACTTCATGCGACAAAACCGAAATATTGCCTCAAATAATTAAGGTTCGGTTACTAGGTCTGTAAAACAAACCCATTGCAGAAGAGTATTTAACTATCACTGATTTTTGTTACTTAATACAGATTTTAACAGTGGTTACTTTTTTGGTTACTACAATGTGGAATATCAAAATAATATATATATAAAACATATATATAAATATTTATATGATGCGTAATATACGCATCACATAAGAATGCTTATTTTTGATATAATTTAGATAATGGGGATCATTATGCTGGTTTATAAAAATTTATGAGTCTTACGGAAACACAAGTACGAAAGTCATATCCAAAAGAAAAAATTTACTTTTTAGCTGATGATGATGGTTTAAGCTTAAAAGTCGATCCTAATGGAAAAAAGTCTTGGAGTTATCGATATTCAGTTGCAGAAACGGGTAAAAGACCACGAGTCACTCTAGGTACATATCCTGAGATGAATCTCAAAGAGGCTAGAGTGGCCAGAGACTCCTATAAGGCAACTAAATTTTCTACACAAAATTTAGTTCAGGAGAAAATTCAAACTTTTAAAGTTGTTTGTGAAGAATGGTTAGAGTTTAAAACAAATAATTCATTTAAAGATCAACCACGTGGTGGTGTAATCCAATTAGCGAATGCATGTTTAATAAATGACATTTATCCCGTTATTGGTGATATAGATTTTAGCAAAATTAAAAGAACTGATTTAGTTAAGGTAATTAAGCAGATTGAAAATAGGGGAGTTAAGGAACCTGTAAAAAAAGCGTATAGCTATTTAAATCAAATCTATGATTTTGCAGTTGCAATGGGATACTGTGATTATAATCAAGCTTATGGTCTCAATAAAATATCATTGAAAGGGAAATTAAAGAAAAATTATCCCTATTTAAAAGATGAAGAAATTTCTAATTTTATTCTTAGAATAACTCAACTAAATACAGATCCGATTATAAAAAAAGCAATCCTATTTAAATTATATACTGGAGTCAGGGGGGCAGAGTTATTGTCTGCAGAACCTCATCATTTTGATTTTGACAACAAAATTTGGAAAATACCTGCTTTACATATCAAGCAATATCGTCGAAAAGTGATAGCAGGTTATGATATTCCAGATTTTTTAGTCCCGTTATCATCGCAAGCGGTGAGCATTGTTAGATCTGCACTAGAGTGGTCACAAGGCGATCGTTATGTTTTTGCCAGCCCAAAAATTAAAGATAAGCCATTGCATTTTAACACAATAAATTCAGCCATTCGTAAGATGGGATACAAAACAAATGAGCTATCCTCACACGGTTTAAGATCAACATTCAGTACTATTTTAAATGATTCTGGCTTATTTCAAGATAGTTGGATTGAGGCTCAGCTTTCACATGTAGATAAGAATAAAACACGTGCTAGTTATAACCATGCAGATTATATTCAACAAAGAGCTGATATGATGCAGTGGTGGGGTGACTATTTAGAAAATAAATCAAAATCTAGTTTATAGGTAATTTAAATTAAACTATTTTGATTTAATAATAAATTTTAAACCAAATGCATTTAACAACTTATTTATAGAATCTAATGTTGGATTACTATCAGGTTGCTCCATTTTCTGTAAAGTCTGTGGTGCTATTTTAGTAATTTTACTCATTTCATTTAATGTTAAATGTAGTTCTTTTCTAATGTATGATGCAATCTGGTAAATTTGCCACTCAGGATTGTTATTTATATTTTCTAAGACTTGTAAGCGTTTATTCATTTGCTCGATTGCCGTCATAGGCTTATAACGTTTATCCATTAGAAAGCTCCTGAATCTGTTGGCATATATTCAATATACGATGATGACTATTTTGTAGAATCTCATCATCTATATTTATTTTTTTCATTTCATCGAGCAAATTTTCATACAGTGGCAATTGTTGAATCATTGTATGTTTAATTTCAGTTGAATCTATTCCTGTACATTCTTCTATTTGCGTTATGACAGATCCCCATATAGGCATTCCTCCATGGTCATCTTTTTCCCAACGTGTAGTACGTGCAATTCCGTCAGGATGAAGCCACATTGGTGCAAAATCGAAGAGGGGGGTTAATTGAATTGTGCCGTCATTTAAACGTTGAATTGCGGTATTACGGGTATGATTATCCTTATTTCCTAATGCAACATTAGCGATATCTCGTTTCAAATATTCAAAAATTTCAGCTTTTGGTGATGAGCAACATTCCATGATCAATGTACAGATTTGATTATGTGTCATTTTAACGCCGAAGCCAGCTTTACCACTTAAAGAGGCTAGGCTTTCTTGTGCAACTCTTTCGACTTTACCATTGATAATTTGGCGATCAAAACGTGGAATAAATAGCGTTCTCTGGTGAAGTTCCAAGTCCTTGAACACTCTTAGACCTAAATACCGAGCTATTTTCATGTAAATTGCTTCATGTAACAGTATTTTTTCCAGTTTTTGGTCATTTCCACGACTAAATTTAACCAGCCAATGCTTTGCTGCTAGTTCATCTGGAAGACTGTGATCTAAATAAAACAGACCATCATATCCTTGTGTTAGTAATAGTTTAGGCCATTCACCTTGAACACCTGAAGAACCAGCAACAAATAAGCCATATGATGCAAGTGACTCAATGAAATCTTCTTTCCTTTCAATTATTTCGCTTAGGCTAAATCCACGAGGTTTCACTGTCGGAAAATGATCTTGAAGCCAGTCATAAGCTTCTTTAATTCGTAGATTACCAATAGGATTACCTGCCCCAGATTTCAGTAGGGGCCAATCAGCTTGTTCTTCTGCATTAATTGAAAAACCCAGCTGATTTAAAAGCTCCTTTCGCCCATAACCTTGAGGTAGCAAGTCCATGAGAAATGCTGGCCATTGGTTTTCTAAGTTGTTTTGTACATTGACTGGAAATTGGAATGATAGAGCATGACCATCCCTTAAATCCATATGTTCAATAGCATATTCAAATAAGTATGACGTTCGTGTAGATGCTCTCCAGCCTTGCTCTTGACTAGCAATTAATTCAACGATAGCGCAATCTTGCCATTCGTTATTTTGAAAAATTTGAAGTGTGCAATATTGATTCATATATGTATTAAAATAAAATATTAGTTTCTATTTTGGCTATATTTATTTATTATAGTAGATATATATTAAATTTCCTACTCTGATTTAGAATCATTTAATTTGCACTATAAGCAATCATTTTAAACGTCATAACTTGTCGTATTGCTAAATTACTAACTTCTTTATGCAATTTTTTTGATTAAATATTCAAAAGGAGAAAATAAATGGAATAACTTAATCCATCTGATCTAAAAGCGATTCTACATTCAAAAAGAGCAATTCTGTATTATTTAGAACATACCCGTGTCATGCAGGAAGATGGGCGTGTCTTATATCTGACTGAAGCTAAGAAAAGTTAGACAAATTGTTGTACAACAAGATAAATTTGTTGATGACGCACTGGACATAGCATTTAAAGAAATATATTAAACATATTAAACCTAACTTAATCTAATTGGACTTTGTTGCACAAACCTACCTCTAAGGGCTTATTCAGTAATATAATACTCATAAGCTCACACCAAAAATCTATCGTACAACCAATTGTCCACCTACAATAAAGCCTTGATCAATCGAGGAAATATATCAATTTGGTTTGATTCAGCGACCCAATGGTTGCTCCGTCCATTGATAAACACGGGTGAAATCAAACCTATTCTGATACAGCAATCCAATGCTGCTTAATGATTAAATTCCTATTTCGTCTGTCTTTACGCATGGTCACTGGCTCTGTTCAAAGCCTGATTAAACTATGCGGTCTAGATTGGACTGCACCAGATTACACTACACTTTGTAGAAACCTGAGTTCGATGAAATCCACTTAGCCTTTTAACATATTTTGGAAAGTTGGCTTATCTATATATTCATGGCATCGGGGTAGATGCGCGATCTTAAAATTGCAGAACAACATTTGCAAAAAGCGGCTTTACAAGGACATCTTGAGGTGTTAGCGCAATTGGAAAATATTCACACTTTTTTAAATGTAACTTAATAGTATTGGGTTTGAGTTGAGTTTAATTAAACGAAAGAGACGTATCGAGGTGGATGCGTCTCTTTTTTCATCAATAAGGGACTTTTCGCTTACATAAAGCCAAACAAAGTTAGGCGCCGAAGCCTTGGAATATATGAATTTTCTTGATTAAATACCGCCGTATTTTATAAAAAATCGATTTTTGATAATAAACATGCTGAACAATATTTATTCTGCACTTGAGAAATTGGGCATTAGTCCACAAAAACGTGCTTTGCACATTCAATTTTCAAATTCGACATTAAATCAGGCGGTATTTTTACAACGCATTGATGGGGAACATGCCTTAAGTGAAGGTTTGAATGTTCAGCTCATCTGTCTCTCAACTTCTGCCACCTTAGAACTCAAACAATTTATTGGTACACAAGCCGCAATCGATCAGGTAACCGATGCGGGTCAACTTTTTCGTATTACCGGGATCATTACAGAAGCATTTCAAGGCCAAAGTGATGGTGCATTAACGCTATATAAGTTGACCTTAGAAGATGCAACGGCATTGTGGCATAAGCGTCGTAATAGCCGCGTGTTTATGAATAAATCGGTCAAAGATGTGGTCGAGATTATTTTTAAGGAATGGCAAAAAAAGAGCCCACTTTTTGCAGCGAGCTTAAGTTTGGACTTAAGTGGCTTAAAAAAAGAGTATGACGTTCGACCATTCATGATGCAAAGTAATGAAACCGACTATGATTTTATTACCCGCTTATTACGCAGTGAAGGCATTCATTGGTTGGTTGATGAAGCTCAATCTTTTGTAACATCGTCTGCGGCACCCATCGCAGCCCAAAAGCTACGTTTGATTGATGATAATAGTCAATATCAAGCTTTGGAGCGACGTAATATCCGTTTTCATCGCAGTAGTGCGACTGAAAAAAATGACAGTATGACCAGTTTTATCGGTCAGCGCAGTCTGCAACCGACGTCGGTGCATGTGCAGCGGTGGCAGGCGGATGTGCTTGAACAGGACGAGGGTGGTGGTGCAGTACAAAGCAAGCACCTACATAGTCAAAATCAAGATAATGCGAGCTTAAGCTTAGAGCAGGCATGGCATGTGAGCCCTGCATGGATGCAAGATCTGAATGGTGAAGATGCTGCAACAGCTTCTAATAGTGCTCAAGTTGAACGTCTCAATCAAAATTTTAGTGATTATTATGCAGCTCAAGCCAAACAATTTATTGCTAAAAGTACCGTGCGTGATACACAAGTTGGTTATTGGTTCAAATTGGATGAGCATCCAGAGATTGACCAACATCGAGGTGTAGATCAAGAATTTTTGATTTTATCCAAGTCTTTTTATAACCAAAATAATTTACCCAAAGACTTAACCGATCAAGTTACACAACTGATCCATCAAAGTCAGTGGCAAGTCAAACAAAGCGATGCGGATGAACGCCAAGCCAATACCTTGGCTTTGCAACGTCGAAATATAACGACCGTCCCTGAATTTAATCCACTTACACATCGACCAGTAACACATCCGCAGCGTGCCAAAGTTGTGGGTCCTGCTGGTGAAGAAATCCATGTTGATGAATGGGGACGGATAAAAGTCCGTTTCCTATTTACCCGTTCCGATGATCATGGCCATGATGGCGGTGCAGGTGCGAACAATAATGACACAGACTCGGCTTGGGTTGATGTGCTGACGCCTTGGGCCGGTGAAGGTTATGGTGCGCGCTTCTTACCTCGAATTGGTGAAATAGTTGTCGTTGATTTCTTTGATGGCAATATTGACCGACCTTTTGTCGTGGGGCGTATTCATGAAGCGCAGCGTAGTCCCACTAAATTTGACAATAAAGGACAATTACCAGATACCAAAAAACTCGCGGGAATTCGTTCCAAAGAAGTGGCGGGAGAGGGATTTGGTCAATTACGTTTTGATGATACCACGGGGCAAATTAGTACCCAGCTGCAAAGTAGTCATGGTGCGAGCCAACTGAACCTCGGTAAGCTCAGTCATCCAAAAGATAAAGCAGAAAGTGAAGATCGGGGTGAAGGTTTTGAGCTGCGGACAGATCAATGGGGGGCAGTACGAGCTGGACAAGGTTTATTGGTGTCGACTTATAAACAGGAAAAGGCCAATGGTGAACATTTAGATGCAGAGATTGCAAGAAAACAACTGGAGACGAGTCATAGTAATAGTAAGTCTTTAAGTGATATTGCAAAGCAACAAAAAACAGATGAAATTGAATCTGTTGAACAGCTAAAAGCTTTTGCCAGTGAAATAGAAAAAGATATCGCTAAATTTAAAAAAGCCATTCTTTTACTTAACTCAGTGGATGGTATTGCACTGAGTACACCAGAGGATATTCATTTATCAGCAACAGGCATGATCAACCAAATTGCCGGTGATAGCATTAACCTGAGTACGCAAAAAAATATTGTGGGACAAGCTTTAGGTAAGGTTAGCTTATTTGCAGCTCAAGGTGGTATTAAAGCAATAGCAGCGCAAAGTAAAGTCGAAATTCAGGCACAATCTGATGCTTTGGATATTTTGGCAAAAAAAGGAATTACGATTTCTTCTACTGAAGACAAAATAGAGATTAGCAGTCCTAAAGAGATTGTGATCACAGGAGCTTCTTCCCAAATTACTTTAAATGGCTCGGGAATTTTTGCTAAGACAGGCGGTAAATTTGAAGTAAATGCAGGGCAGCATCTATTTAAACCAGCATCGAGTGCTAGTAAGTCTGCACAACTTCCTGCTTCTAATCCGATGAAAGGGGCCTTAGAACTGCTTAAGAGCTATGGTGGTCAAGATTTCTTTAGCGGAACTGGATTTAAAGTGATTGATGCTTTAGGTAAACAAGTTTCAGGGAAACTCGATGGCAATGGCTTTGCTCAAGTAACGGGTATTGCACCAGGACCGGCTAAAGTTGAGTTTGACAAAGATCCTCGAAGTGCTTGGGATTCAGCGAGTCATTTTAAGCGTGACTATCAATGGGCAGAAAACGTTGTACCGGGAGCTTCAGACTTGATTCAGAATGCACTCGGGTCGTTGGGGCAAAATTTAACTTCACAGTTAAAAGATAATCTCTTTAATTTAAATGCAGATTCTTTAAAAAATATAGGAAAAAATGCATTAAAAGATGTTGGTGGACAAGCGTTAAATCAATTTAAAGACCAAGTCACCAACTCTGCACTATCTGCAATTTCATCGAAACTCAACTTGGGGCTTTCTGCTTCACAAATGGCAAGTTTGGGTCAGGGGGCACAAGGCTTATCCAGTGTATTAGGTGGAAGTGGAATGAGTAACGGCATCGTTTCTGGGTCAACTGCTGCCGCAGTTCAGAACTCACAAGCAACCATTGATAAGGATATAGTGGGCCGTAAAATTTCTTATTCCACACGCGCATTGACTTATACGGAAACCATTCGAGAAGGCTCTGCAACGCCTACGAATGTGACAGCTGCACCAGTCGCAGTGCCTAAAGTGCCTGAAATAAAAGTAGCGGAAGCTGCACCAGAAAAAGCGATACCTGTCCTTGCTAGTGATGATGATTGGGTGGACCGGAAACAATATTCAAGTCCTTACCTCACTTACAGTGAAACCACACGACCGAAAAAGAACAATGGTTAGTACTTCATAAGAGCGACAGCAAAACACAATTTTAAATATTTAGAATTTGAGTAATAGGTTTTTACATGACAACTGAGCAAAATGTTCAACAAGAACAACAGACAACAACTAAGCCAGCAGTTGAACTGGCGATTTTTAACTTAGAGAGTGTGACGCATACAGAAGATCATAAGTTTATTGCACATCAAATTGAAAAGTATTTAAAGCAATGTGGTAATACCAACTTAGGGCAGTTGAAAAGTCTTGCTAATGTACCAACGGTTGCCAATATTTTTGCACTTTCAGGTTCAGTCTTAGATTTACTATTGTTTTGTACTGAGCAAAAACAAGGTGAGTCAGGAGTACAGCAAGGCGCTTTACTTTGTATGAACTTGATTGGTTTATACTTAGAACCCAAAGCCGAAGCTCATGTACGAATGGCTTTACGTCCTTTATTGGGACTCATGGCTGAATGCTTATATCCGCAAAATGGTAAGATCAAAGAAGCTGATATCCGTCGCATGTCTTTGCATTTAAATGCGCAAATGGCAGGGGATATAGAAAAATTCCTGACTGAAACACAAGCTAAATTACCTACCTTGCTTTCAGGTGCAAGCACATTGGGTATATCCATACTCTCAGCCTTTGCAACTGAAACGAAATCAGGACTGGTATCACCAACCATTAATTTTGGCGCAACTGCCGAAAAACGAGATCCAACGGAACAATTTAGTAACTGGACGAAACCGCTGATTGATCTGACACAAACCAGTGTGCTTGCTAGTTTGATACCGAAACTTAAAAAGCCAACAGGGGTCACATCTTTACAGTTGGAAGCACAACAAGCACAATCGCTTTTACCGAATCTAATTCAGCAACAAGCAAATACAGGTACAAAATATAGTATTGCTTGGTTGATACAAGAAACCTTAAAAGCCATCAAAAAACAAGGCAATAAAGCCAGTGCCAGCGTGCCGATTAATCAAACTGGTGAGCATGAGCAGCATACAACAGGTGATACTTTAGAGTTTTTAACTTTACAGGCCGATGCACTGAATAATCCGCCTTGCCAAGGAGCTGACTCACAATCTAAGCACAGTATCAGCTATTCCATTGGCGCAGAACGAGTCAATCATACTGATTTCTACTTACCCAAAGTGGGCTTTAGCTTCAGCCGTCAATATAATTCGCAAATGCATGAGTTTGATGGAAGCATGATGGGAGCGCGTTGGATGATGCCTTTTTCGAATGTCATTAGCCAAAATAAAAATGGCTACTTATTTATAGACAGTAATGGGCGCAAGCATCAGTTGCCTGAGTCAATCCTGTATGAAGCATACACGGTGCCTTATGAGGGCTTTACGGTAGAACCTTTAGAAAATGAAGATTTGCTACTAAACTTTGGTTCAGCGTGGAGTTTCCATTTTCACAGCTTTAATGGCGGAAAACACTATCAGTTGATTCAGCAATTCAATGAAGAAACAGATGAAAAAGTTGCTTTAAGTTATTTACTATTTGAACAGCAGGCTTATCTGCAAAGTATTGATTTTCAATTGAAGAAAGCTAAACACCAGCTCAAGTTTGCCTTTAATGATCAAGTAAAAGTTATCGCTGCTTTTGTGGATGAACAGGCAGAGCCAGTGTCACGTTATGAATATGATACGCAAGGCAATTTAATTAAGGCTGTAGATCAAAATGGCCATGTACGCAGCTATGAATATAATGATGCGCATCAACTGACTCGCTATACCGACCGTACTGGTCGTGGGCAAAATATCCGTTATGAATCAAAAGAGGCGAATGCCAAAGCCATCGCAGAATGGGCAGATGACGGCAGCTTTAAGACCCGTTTGGAGTGGCATCCACGACTGCGCCAAGTTGCTGTATATGATGCTTATGATGTGCCGACCTATTACTATTTTGACTTAGATGGTTTTACCTATCGCACACGCTTAGCCGATGGCCGTGAAAAATGGCTATCGCGTGACAGTCAAAAACGCATTACCCGTCAAATTGATTTTGCAGGCCTAGAAACCGAACAAGTTTATAACGAGCAAGATCAGCTGATTAAAATTGTACAGCCGAATGGCGGCATCATCCGTTTTGCCTATGATGAAGCAGGAAATTTGACGGAAACTAAAGATCCAGAAGGTCATATTTGGAAAAAAGAATACGATGCAGACGGTAATGTAACGAAGGAAATTAATCCTTTAGGTTATAGCACGCAATATAAATACAACAACGATAATCACGTTGTAGAAATCATTGATGCCAAAGGCGGCTCTAAAAAAATTCAATACAATGATTTGGGGCAAATGACCGCATATAGCGATTGTTCAGGTAAAGAAAGCGCATGGGAATATGATGAAGAAGGCGCACTGACGGCCCAGCAGTCTGCTGATGCACAGCAAGTCAAATATATCTACAGCACAGATGGCAAAGACAAAGGCCAGCTTAAAGCAATTGTCTACCCTGATGGTTTAAAAGAACAATTTGAGCATGATGAAGAAGGGCGCTTGCTCAAGCATACGGATACCAAAGGTTTAAGCACGCAGTACCGTTATAATGCTGCGGGTTTGCTCGAACAGCGTATAGATGCGAACCGTCATCAAATTGGCTACCAATGGGATCAGCAAGGCCGTATTCAAAAGCTGATCAATCAAAACCATGCAGAATATTTATTTGAATATAACCGTTATGGTCAATTGGCACGTGAACAGGCCTTCGACGGCGAAGAAAAATATTATAGCTACAATGAAAACGGTCAGCTGTTCCAAATCCGTCAGCCGAATGTGTTTACTCAATTTGCATATTTTGCTGATGGTGCAATCGCTTCAAAAACTTATACCCATGTACAAACTCGTGTAAGTCAAACAGAAGAATTTGAATACAACCTGAATCATCAGTTGAGTAAGGCGACGAATAAAGACAGTCAAATCGATTTTTATCGCAACGCGCTTGGCCAATTGGTTCGTGAGCATCAGCATTATAAAGTGCCGCATTTAACGCCGCTGACGGCTGTGCTGCGTTATGAATATGATGTGCTGGGAAATTTAACTCAAACGATTCGCCCTGATGGACAGGTTCAAAGCAATTTGAGTTATGGTTCAGGTCATATCTATGGAATCGCATTTAATAAACAAGATATGGCGGCGTTTCAACGTGATGACTTGCACCGCGAAACCACTCGTATGCTGGCGAATGGCTTAATTCAGACTAAAAATTATAATGATGTAGGTTTACTCACTTCGCAAATCATTCGACCAGAACAGGAAACCGTCGGTCGCACACAGCATCAAGCAGAACGACATTATCAATATGATCAAAATTATTTGCTCACCCAAGTAGATGACAGCCGATTAGGTAAGCTGACGTATCAGTATGATGCAATTGGCCGTTTAACACAGAGTCAAAGCTTACATCAAACTGAAAGCTTTGCTTTTGACCCAGCAGGGAATTTGATTGACCCAATTGCCACGCATGCATCTCAAGTGAAAAGCAATTTGATATCGCAATATAAAGGCAAAAATTATAAATACGATGCGCAAGGTAATGTGATTGAAACTAACCATGCAGGCAAAACATTAAAACTGACGTGGGATAACCTGAACAGATTGGTTCGTTGTGATCATCAGGGTCAGGTGACAGAATATGGTTATGATGTATTTGGACGACGTTTGTTTAAGAAAAACCAAACTGCACAAACCCTGACTTTATTTGGCTGGGACGGTGACTTGATGATTTGGGAGTCACAGCAATCTAATAATGCTGATGAAAACTATACTAAGCATTATGTCTATGAAGCAAAAAGTTTTGTACCATTACTCCAAACAGGCTATACAGGATTTATCAAACTGATTGAGACCCCAGACTATTCAAAATTCCAACGTGAACCTTACTCAATTTATAAAGACCCTGTATGGAAAACAGAAACGAGAAAGAACAAAGCAGAGCTAGAACGCGTTGCTTTTTATCACTGTGACCAAGTGGGAACACCGCAAACCTTAAGTAATGAACGTGGTGAATGTGTCTGGGAGATCGTGCAGGATACGTGGGGCAATACGCAGCAAATCAGAGCCAGTGACAATTTGTTAGAACAAAGTAATATCCGTTTTCAGGGGCAATACTATGATGTTGAGACAGGCTTGCACTATAACCGTTATCGTTATTACGAGCCGTACAGTGGACGTTATGTGAGTAAAGACCCGATTGGGTTGATGGGGGGCTTAAATAATTCAGCTTATGTCAGTGATCCGAATCAGTGGGTGGATCCTATGGGACTAATTGTACATATTGTTTTTAACAAATCGAATGGAACAATTAAAGGTTCTGATTTAGATTCAAAAGAAACAATAGGTATAAATGGCGTTTTCACAGGTGGATATGCAAGTGTAGATCATATGACTCAACAAGTAACTAATTTATCACTAGATGAGTCGCAAGCTATTCCAAGAGGGAGATATTGGATAATCCCACATGAGGGTGAAGGTAAAGAGCATTGGTACAAGCTTTATGCAGTCGATATGCATACAGATGATTTTACTTATGATTTTAATAACAAGAAAATGAGAGGCTATTTTAGACTTCATCCAGGAACTTATAGTACAGGCTGTGTGACTATTCCCTCTTCAATGGGAGCAAAAAATGGAAATGTGAAGTGGGATAAATTATCTAGTTTTATACAAAAAACGAACAAGCATAAAGCGCTTGTTTTTAAAGGAGGGGATTTAGAAAGCAAAAGGAAATTTGGACACAAGCCAGATTTTGTTGACCTTTATGGAATATTGGATGTTGAGTAATGAAAAAATTTTTTATAACTGTTATTTTTTGCTGCACTATTTTATTTATATATTTAATTGGTAGTGGGTATTTTATCGATAAAGAGTGTGAAATTTCTATTGAAAAGTTCAAAGTTCAAAGTAAAATATTGAATATTAGTGAAAAATCAATAAAAGTGTTTGAAGATACAGGGTATAATTTTGTATGTGAAGATTCTGATGATTTTATGTATAAAATTAATAGACTACCGTATAAAGTAGATGATGAAACATTTACTGAATTAATAGCAGTGGTTGTAATGAATTTTTATTATAATAGACCTGAATTTTCAATTATTCTTGATAATTTAAGTACAGTGCAAAAGTCAGAAGTTGAAAAAAAAATAGAAGAATTTATGAAAAATAGCACTTATATGAAAACCAAAAGTTTGGAAGATCTAGAGAAACTAAGCTACATAAAAGCTATTTTACAAGGTAATTAGTAAGTAATGACTTTGTTGCACAAAGATTTAAAAAGTAAAACTCCCTTAAGCAACTCAAATTTAAGTGACAACTCGGGTATGTGATCTGCCTAAGTCTGTAAATTTATTTAAAATGGCTATACGGGCATGTACTTCATTGACTTGGCTTTGAAAGTTCTTAGCACTGAGTTTATCGCCTAATAATTTAATGCAGTACATCTTAGTTTCAACCAAACTTCGCCGATGATAGCCTGACCATTTTTTCCAAAGCGATCTACCTAGCTGTTTGACTGTTTTTAATAACTCGTTCCGCGCTACTGACTTCGCTTGCTGATCTTTCCACGGCTTTGCATTCTTCCTAGGTGGAATGATCGCATGTGCATCTCGATCTAAAATGACTTGTCTGCATTGAAAGCAGCCCTGCAGGCAAAACATTAAAACTGACATGAGATAACCTGAACCGTTTGATCCAAAGTGAGCTTAATGGTCAGGCGACTGAATATGGTTATGATGTATTTGGAAGGCGTTTATACAAGAAAAATCAAAATGCGCAAACCCTGACCTTATTCGGCTGGGACGGTGACCTGATGATTTGGGAGTTACAGCAATCTAATGACGTTGAAGAAAACTACACCAAGCATTATGTCTATGAACCGCAGAGTTTTGTACCGCTGCTGCAAACGGGCTATACAGGTTTTATCAAGCTTTTAGAAACTCCATATTATGCTCAATTTCAGCATGAAGATTATTCGGTTTATAAAGACCCGATATGGAAAACTGAAACACGAAAAAATAAAGCTGAATTGGAGCGGGTACTTTTTTATCACTGTGACCAAGTTGGAACACCGCAGACTTTAACAAATGAGTTAGGTGAATGTATATGGGAAATTAAGCAGGATGTATGGGGTGAAGCTTTAGAGATTAAGACTAGTGACAATTTATTAGAGCAAACAAGTATTCGTTTTCAAGGGCAATATTACGATAGTGAAACTGGATTACATTATAACCGTTACCGTTATTATGAGCCGTTTAGTGCAAGGTATGTGAGTAAAGATCCGATTGGATTATTTGGTGGATTAAATAATTCTGCTTATGTCAGTGATCCGAATCTGTGGGTCGATCAATTGGGATTAACTCCCTTAAATGCTGCTGGTGCTGCATATGGCTGCATAGCTGGTGCTGTTGGTGGTTATACAACAGGAGAGTGGAAAGGTGCTGCAATTGGGTGTGTTGCAGGAGGTGCAGTGGGGGCTGTAAATCCTTGGGCATCACATGCTGTAGGTGCAGCAGGAGGTGCAGGAGTTTCTTCAGTGCTGGGTCAAGGTGTGGGATTATTTGCTGCGAAGAAGGAAGTTGCGAATATGTGTAATTATGATGCTGGTGCTGTAGTAGGAGCTATGGTTGGTGGTGGCATTGGAGGATCTGTGAATAAGGCAGTAATTCAAAGGGCTCCATATATGAGAGTAGATTTGATGAATAAACCATTGGGTACTTCTGGAATTAATCGAACTCCAGGCGAACTAGCAGGTGCATTACTAGAGGGTAAAATAACAGGTGCTGGTGAATTAATGGGTACTGGGAAAATAACCTTGCCATCTTGTGCAAAATAATTAGTGAGATAGTTAATGATTTGGTTTAAAACGGCTATGTTTTTCTTGTTATATATGATTTATATGATTTTAATTTTAAATTTTTATGCTAAAGCTTTAATTAAAGTAAGTATACTGGGTCATTTTTTTAAAGTGGTATTTAGTTCTTTATTATATTTACTGTTTGCTATTGCTTTTATTTTTCCTTTTTTTCATATTCATGAGTTTGTAGATGATTTCCATATATATTTTGATCAAAACAATATTTATTTTGCTTTTACTTTGATTTCTTTTGCATTAGTTTGTAGTTTTTCAATAATTTATTTTAATAAAAAATTTGTTCCTAAGTTAAAAGCTTTGGGGTATTTTAAATGATTGATGCGTGCTGAAATAACAGGAGACTTCCACTTAGGAAATTTTAGGCTGCTAGCTCACTGGTTCTGTCGCTAAAAATAACTTGAGTTAGATTCCAAGGTGAATAGAGAATATCTAACAGATCAAACTTTAGATGGAAATTCATTTGGTTTTCCTTGTGGAGTTGCTGTCGGTGCTGATGTGCCTGTTTCGAGTGGTGAAGTTCAAGTAAATACAGGAGCTTATATCCACACCTAGTTTAATGTATTTTGACTTTTCACACAGTAAATTAATAGGAAATACTAAAGATACCGAGCTTTATGCAATTAGATTAATGCGCTCTTTTGGAGGGCTATAATATGAAATTATTCTTAATGATTACAGTAATTTTTTTCTTATGTAGTTGTGAAAAGAATAAAATAGAAAGAGGGCAGATCTTAAGTCAGTTGAAAAATGAAGTGAATAAAAGCAAAGCATTATATTTGAATGAAATGAGCTTAATTTTTTCAGATTATAATTGCTTTGTTGCACAAACATTCAAAAGCTAAACTTTCCCCAAGTTATCTAAATTTAAGTGACAACTTGGGTGTGAGGTCCGCCCAACTCCGTAAATTTATTTAATACTGCCACACGTGCATGCATGTCATTGACTTGGCTTTTGAAATTCCTTGTACTAAGCCAATCACCTGAGAAGCACTGCTTCGTAAGATTTGATGCAATGCATCTTGGTTTCTACCAAACTTCGGCGATGATAGCCTGACCATTTTTTCCATAGTGTCCTGCCTAAACGTTTAACTGTTCGAAGTAATTCATTTCGCTCTAGCGAGCTGGTCTTTGTATCTTTCCAAGGTTTCGCATTTTTTCTTGGTGGAATCACCGCATGCGCTTGTCGGTCTGCGATTACCTGGCGGCATTGCTTGGTGTCATAAGCCCCATCTGTATAGACGGAGTCAATCTGTTCTTCTTGTGGAATCTGATCCCGTAAATCACCAAGCACCTGTGAATCACTCACATTGTTGGTTGTGAGCTAAATAGCGCGTATTTGAAGGGTTTCAGCATCGATACCAATATGTAATTTACGCCATTGGCGACGATATTCAGGCTGATTTTTTTTACGTTTCCATTCGCCTTCACCTAAAAACTTTAAGCCAGTAGAATCAACGAGTAGATGGAGACCATTACTGCTTTTTTGATAGTTAATTGCAATATCAATATGCTTTTGTCTTCTACAAATAGTGGAATAATCTGGGGCTGTCCAATCTAATCTATAAAGATGAATGAGACTTTGAACAAAGCCAGTGACCATACGTAAAGATAGACGGAATAAGGATTTAATCATTAAGCAGCATTGGATAGCTGCGTCGGAGTAGGTTTGATTTCGCCCTTGTTTGCCTTTTGATGGAGCATACCATTGCGTAGCAGGATCAAACCAAATGGCAATATTTCCGCGACTCATGAGTGCTCGGTTATATGCGGGCCAATTGGTTGTGCGATAGATTTTGTGTGTAGGCTTCTTCATTTGAAAATTATATCGCTGAAAAAGCCTTTACAGATAGGTTTGTGCAACAAAGCCTGATGGGGCGTATATTTAATGGTCAAGGCTCAAATTACACAGAAATTACAGATAACTTTATTCAAGGAGCATCTTTATCTGGAAATGCTGGTGCATTAATTAAGTTTGGGGGAAGTACCGTTGTAAATAAAGATATGGTAGCGAATACTATAAATGGAAAACAACCATTTGCATTTGAGTTAGGTATTGGTACACCAGAATGGGATCTAAGTTTCGGAGGAGTAAGTGACAAAAACTTATCTCCTGTAGACTATTTGAAAAAAATAAATAGAAAAGTGGAAGCAAAAGAAATAGAACGTATTCTTAATAAGGCACCTGAAGGGGCTAGTATAGGGAATGTTCTTGATCAATGGCATAAATCTTTTTGAGGTTAAAATGAAATTATTATTAATTTTTATATTATTCTGTAGTGTTCTACAGGTAGGATGCATTACCAATGAAAAAGAATATAATGGTAGGTTTTCTAAAGATTTAAAAGAAAATTTTAATGATGGCTATGTTGTTGAATCATATGGTGGTAATTCATACTATAATATGGTTACCTTAAGTTTGGAAAAGAAAAATTTTTCAAATGAAAGGTTTGATAAAACAATAAAAAAAATTTTAAATAATGGATGGTATTTAAACTACATAATAGATAATAAATATTGGGTTTTTTGTAGGGGTAAAAATGAATCTATAAGAGTTTTATATCCCAACCAACAGGTATTAAAAGATAGGGAGGGTAATTATTTCCGGGATGATTTAGATAATAATAGGGTGTATGTTTGGGTTGCTTTCTATAAAGATGTTGATAGAAATAAGCAATTAACTGGTTGTCCAATTGATTGATTTTAATTTTAGCTAATGGTTTTTTAATAGTAACTTAAAAAATTAAGAAATTTAAGGGAGTTGATTGCATGATTAAGTTTGAGGATATATTTTACACTGGCTTTGTTGCACAAAGATTTGAAATACAAAGCCCCCTAATTGAGCCAAATTTAAGGCGTAACTTGGGTAAGTGGTCGACCTAATTCCGTAAATCTGTTGAGGACTGCTACACGTGCATGAATTTCATTGACTTGGCTATCAAATTTTCTTGCACTGAGTTTATCCCCCCAATAATTTGATGCAATGCATCTTATTTTCGACCAAACTTCGGCAATGATAGCCGGACCATTTTTTCCATAGTGTCCTGCCTGAGAAGCACTGCTTCGCAAGATTAACAGTACGAAGTAATTCATTTCGCGCTAGCGAGCTGATCTTTGTATCTTTCCATGGTTTCGCATTTTTTCTAGGTGGAATCACCGCATGCGCTTGCCGATCTGCAATGACCTGACGGCATTGCTTGGTGTCATAAGCGCCATCAGTATAAACAGAGTCAATCTGCTCATCTAAGGAAATTTGATCGAGTAAATCACCAAGTACCTGTGAATCACTTACATTGTTAGTTGTAAGCTGAACTGCACGTATTTGGAGAGTTTTAGCATCTATACCAATATGTAATTTACGCCATTGACGACAATATTCAGGCTGATGTTTCTTCCTTTTCCATTCACCTTCACCTAAAAACTTTAGACCGGTAGAGTCTACCAGCAAGTTAAGCCCACCACTGCTTTTTTTGATAACTAATCGCAATATCAATATGTTTTTGTCTTCTGCAAAGCGTACTGTAATCTGGTGCGGTCCAATTTAATCCACAAAGTTTAATCAGACTTTGAACAAAACCTGTGACCATACGTAAAGAAAGGCGAAATAAAGATTTAATCATTAGACAGCATTGGATGGCTGTGTCGGAATAAGTTTGATTTCGTCCATGCTTGCCTTTTGGATGCGCATACCATTGAGTCTTAGTGTCAAACCAAATTGAAATATTTCCTCGATTTATTAATGCTCGATTATAAGAAGACCAATTGGTAGTACGATAAATTTTAGGTGCAGGCTTGTTCATTTGGAAATTATATTGTGGAATAAGCCCTTAACGATAGGTTTATGCAACAAAGCCCTCAAAATAGCCTAATTGCTCAAGCGAGTAAAAAAATTAGTCTCTTTGCAGCAAGAGAAGATGCAAGTTTAATCACAGGTGTGGGTAAAATTTTAATTAAATTAATTTCTAATGCTTTAGATATTATTTCGAGAAAAGACTTAACAATTAAATCGACAGAAGGAAAGGTTTACATTACAAGTCCGACAGAAGTCGTGATTACGGGTGGGAGCTCTCAAATCAGTATAAAAGATACAGGAATTTATTCTAAAACTAGTGGTATTAATGAGTCTAAAGCTGGACAGCATGCTTTTAAATCTGGCGAATCGGTGGATAAAAGTATTATAGGAAATCAGCTCTATGATCTAAAAGTTAAGGTATTTGATGAAGTAAAAAATATTGCAGTTAAAAATACTAAATGTCTCTTAACGTTAAGTGATGGCAGTGAGTTAGAGGGGACTACTGACGACAAGGGTTACACAGAGACAGCTTTGTCTTCTAAACAGTTAAAAATAAACTCTATTGAATTTATTGACAATCATAATTAGTTCTGGAAATGAGATGTCTGAACAAAAGAAAAGTATAAATCAAAGTTTGACACCAGTTGGAAATAATAGTGTTGCTAAGGTCTATGTGAATCCACAAGAAAAATGCAATACTGTTGTGAATATGGCACTAGACCATGTTTATGGAAATTGTGGTTATTACTATGTTCCTTATAAAGATGATCCTATAAAAAAAGGCGAAACCGTTAATAAAAATGGAATTAATATCCGATATTTCTTAAATCATGCAGATGTATTAATCGATGTTACAAAAACACAAGAACGTTGGCAACTCGCTTTAGAGGTTGCATTAAAGGTCATCAAAAATAGAGAATCTTTGCTTAAATTAGATGGGTCTGATCCAAACTGGTCACGTTACGCTGACTTTATGAAGCGTCATACAGCCACTTGCGGGCATCTGCCGCCTACTTATTATCGTGCGTATGGATACTATTACTGTTCACGTTTTGGTGCTTATTTACTCCCAAGTATGAAAAGCCCTGAGGGGAAAAGATGGTTAGTCAATGCCAGAAAATATTTACAAAAATATATGGATCTTGGTTTAGATCAAAATAATAAAGGCGATGTGATTAAATTGCCTTGTAAGTTAGCACCGAAAGCCAGTCAGAACATGACTTTTAAAAAGCAAACCGTTGAACTTAGTGATAAAGACTTTAAAACTTTTGCATTTAATTCGCATGTTCCAGCATATATAGATGGTGGCATTCAAGAAATTCCGTTTACTGATTTACTTCGTATTATTGCTGAGCCGAATCTTCAAGAATGGATGGATTTTGAAACATGGGATCAAGCGGTACAGGTAGCAAAAGTGGTTTATCCCTTTATAGGTGGAACGGCTAAATTCTTATTTGATAACACCATAAAACGCATACGATCAATTTTTGTGGATTAAGCCATGATCAAAAATAAGTACTTTATCTTTCTCCTCAGTCTTTTTTTCTTTACAGGATGCAGTCTAATGTGGGCAACTGAATTTGAGTTTGCTAAAAATAATTTTAATGGCGGGATCTTAGCGATTAACGCAAACAAAGACAAAGCATTGTTATTTTATATCAATCAAGAAAAAATTGAGTTTGTTGATATCTTAAATGAGAAAGGTGAATTTATAGATTCAAAGTATAAAGAAGAATGGATGAGAGACAATAGTCAAGTTTTAAACCGTATGACCGTTGAGGTGTTATCAGGGGGAAAAGGAAAGCCAGACAAATTAGTATTTAAAGAACCAGCTCAGACTGGACAATGGTGGCAATCAGCTGATCTTAACACGATTTATATTAATACCTATTTTTTAGATTATGTACTCGTCGATACGATTCCTGAACAAGATCAAATTAGAAAAGCACGACGTTATAAAATATTTAAATCGATAGATGGTGGAGAAACTTTTACTCAACTTAAAAGTTGGCCGCCATTTAGACAAGTTAAACAAGTACTTTTCGATGAAACTGGTGTATATGGATATGCCATAGGTGAGCAAAAGACGTTGTGGCGTACCTCTGATGCAGGAAAAACATGGATACAAATCCATATGCCAAAGCAAATTGTTGACCAATTAAATGCGATGAAATATGAATTTAGAATGGATGAGTTTTTTAACTCCTATCATTTTGATGAGAAAACCAAAGATTTTTATTTTTCTAATTTATTCAATCATCAAGGCCAATATCAAAGTGTGGTTTATAAGTTTCCGTGGAGTGATGATCCCAAAGACAATCGTATAGATCAATATTCACCTATCCTCACTCTACCAAAATCAGATATTGTGGATATTAATAGTGAAGGGGAAAAACTTTACGTTTTAGGGATGGTTTATGATTTTGAGAAAAAAACCTATGGTCATGTAGATACTGAAACTACCTTTTTAGTTGCCGCACCAAATGAACAAAATAAATATCAATGGCTTGAAAAAGTAAAAATTGGAAATGCATTACAGTTGAGTAAATTATATATGGGTCAGAATCGAGTTTTATACAGTTCAGGTTTTAAAAATTCAAATAGCTACCCTTATCAAAGAGATATAGCAGCGGTTAGTTTTGATAAAGGTCGAAGTTGGCAAATTGATGAAGAAGGTAATATGATTCAGGCTTCTACTTTTGATAATAAAACTAATAAAGTTTTTATACTTAAAGGTGGAAAAGTGTCATCGAGAGAGTTAACTAAATTTAGTTCATTATTGCCTTGATATATTTTTAAAAGCTATCTAATTAATATATATTTGGTTATAAAGTTTTTAAGTTAAAAAATTGAAATACTGGGAATTATCAATTTATTGAGGCTTTGTTGCACAAAGATTTCATAACTATATGATTTTAAAGGTTTTGATTATTTTTTGATCCAAAATTAAATTTATTTAAATCAGATGCTTACATATTTATGCAACAAAGCCCAGAAAAATTACAAATATAATTTCTCTGAGGATGAAAAAAATCTTGATCCGGGAAGTATAGATAATAATATTTATAATCAGAAAATTATAGAGGCATATGGGAAGTGTAATGATTTTTAAATTTCTTAAAAACGGTGGTGGTTTTTCAGTTGTAGTCTTATATTTAATATCTACTATGCTTTATGATTGTGTATATTTTAAGGAGTGTAGAGCTAGGAGGTCATTAAATATATATTTGGAGGACTCTTTTAGTTATTATTTATCGATATTTATTCTTTTTATAGGGGTTCTCATTTCCTTTATTATGGTTGTGAATTATATAGTTAAAAGTATGGATGATTAGTTTGGGGAGGCGTTGTTACACAAAGGTGAAATATTAAATAACCTCTAGATTGCGAAGATTTAAACTGACAAGCATGATAAAAAGGATAACGGTCAGATCGGTTTTGAGTTATTACAAATAGTTTATCCAAACTAAAAACTACAATGATATGGGCTCACTCAGCTCATCCGCCCTGAACAGCATACCTTAGATCAAGTTCAGAAAGCCTCAAAATACCGAGCAGAACGTCATTCCCAAGACGAAAAAAATACTTACTCACGTAGGTGGACGACAGCCGTTTAGGCAAGCTGAATTATCAATATGATGCGGTTGGCCGTTTGATACAGAGCAAAAGTATGCATAAAATGGAAAGCTTTACTTTTGACCCTGCAGGGAATTTGATTGACTCCCTTGCTACACAAGCGTCTCAAGCGAAAAGTAATTTAATCGCTCAATATAAGGGTAAAAACTATAAATACGATGCACAAGGCAATGTGATTGAAAGCAGCCATGCAGGCAAATGATTAAAACTGACGTGGGATAATCTGAACCGTTTGATTCGCAGTGATCATAATGGTCAAGTGACCGAATATGGGTATGATGTATTTGGACGGCGTTTATACAAGAAAAATCAAAATGCGCAAACCCTGACCTTATTTGGCTGGGACGGTGACTTGATGATTTGGGAGGGCTTTGTTGCACAAAGATTTGAAATACAAAGCCCCCTAATTGAGCCAAATTTAAGGCGTAACTTGGGTAAGTGGTCGACCTAATTCCGTAAATCTGTTGAGGACTGCTACACGTGTATGAATTTCATTGACTTGGCTATCAAATTTTCTTGCACTGAGTTTATCCCCCAATAATTTGATGCAATGCATTTTAGTTTCGACCAAACTTCGGCAATGATAGCCGGACCATTTTTTCCATAATGTCCTGCCTGAGAAGCACTGCTTCGCAAGATTAACTGTTCGAAGTAATTCATTTCGCGCTAGCGAGCTGATCTTTG